>DASQDA010000730.1:0-6621 GCA_035634435.1 Polyangiaceae bacterium | reverse complement strand
AGCAAGGCCAGGATGGGGAAGCGCGCGTTGATCGGCCAGATGAAGGTGTAAGCCGTGGGCAACACGAAATAGGCGGCCCATGCCAGGGGCACCAGCAATGCCACGCGCACCCGTAGCCCGGAGGCGCGCCTGGTATGGCAGACGCGGGCGTGAGCGGGCTCGCGGACGCCGAGAACGAGCGCTATGGCGCAGAGCAGCAACCACGCTACGAAGGTCCAGCCGTCGCTGCTGCCCACCAGCGTATCGGTGAGCCAGCTCGGCAGGTCCCGCAGCGACTCCTCGGGCGTGGCAAAGCTTGGTACGCGATGAGGCTGGCCAGGGCCCGCGAGCGTCAGAAGGGCGTGGCCTGCCGGGCTCGTCGCAAGCCACACGGCTGTCGCTGCCGCGCTTGGCAGGAGCGGCCACAGTCGCCGGAGCGTGGCGCGCGGGGTGCCGCCGACCGCCAGCATGCAGCTGGCAAGCACCAGCACCGCGAACGGCACGACGTGTGTGTAAAACGTGACGAGGCCCAGCTTGCCGAGCGCGAGGCCCGTGCGGCGCGACCCTTGCCGCCGCCAGCGCACCGCCAGAGCGATGCCCCAAAGCATCAACGGGAGTGCGGCGACGAAGTTGATGAAGCCGAGCAGCCAGTGTGCATGGTAGGCGAGAGGAAGCGTGAAGAGCGCATAACTCTGCGGTTGGCGGAGCTCAGCCAGCAGCTTGCGCGCCGCGAACGGCACTCCGACCATGGATGCGGCCAGGATGCACTTGCACGCGAGCAGCGCGCCGAGAGCGCTCGTGAGCAGGTCCGCGAGCAGGTAGACCGAAAGGTACTGGGTCGATAACAGCGAGCGCTCGAAGAATCGCTCGAAGGCGAGGCCCGGGACGTTGAAGTCGTGCAGCACCCGAACGGCTGCCACATGCTGCGGCAGATCCTGAATCGGCACGTAGCGCGCAACGAAGAGCGGCCACGCGAGCGACAAGCTGGCCAGCAGGAACACAGCCTCGAACAGCAGTCTCGAGGCTCGCCCTCCGATCGCGAGCCTCAATCGCGCGAGCAGACTGCGCCGGCGCTGGCTGATGGCGATCAGGGCTCGTTCGGCTCGAGCTCGAACGGGGTTGACGGCGCGCCCTCGTGAAGGGCTCCGTCTCCGATCCAGAACAAGCGCGAGCCCGCGCAGCCGCCATCGAGCTGCACGTCGAGGCTCAAGCGGGCCCCCGGCTCCGTGGCGAGATAAACGCCATCGAAGTCGTAGTCCGTGTCGGTAACCAGATTGACGCGCTCCTGACCGTCGATGCTCGCGTAGTCCTGGCCTTCCAGGTCGTCGAAATCGATGCCAATGACAGGGGCGCCGACAGGCTCCATCAGGATGTCGAAGCCGCAGGCTTCATCCGAGATCTCGGTGTCGCAAGCAACGAAGACGTGCCAGAGGCCGCCGCTCTCGTACTCTACGAACACGCCGGCACCTTGCGCCGGCGCGACCTCGATGAGCTCCCCCGCGTCGATGGTACCCCGGCGCACTGTCCTGTCGCCACAAGCGCTGCCCAGGCCATCGTCGTCCACACGGTTCGAGTTGCCATAGGTGCAACCGGCCAAAGCCATGGCGAAAGCCACGACTCCGGCACCCGCCCGAGCTGATACTGCCGTGCTCCGCATGGTATTCCCACTCTCTGCGTCAAGGACGGCCGCGGCGCAAGGGCGCACCGCCGCTATCGGAGCGGCCGGGCATCAGCCGTTGTGGTGCAAAGCGCGGTGCCGCATCCACGCGGGGGCGAAAGCGCTCGAACGATCCCGACGCGGCGGGCTCGCGGCGCGGCATGAAAGAGGGTTGCGGCGCGATTCGTGACTCGATCCGCCGTTCGGCGCGCGGGGGAATGCGCGGCTCCGCTCGCGGCGCGCTGCGCGGAGAAATGCGCGGCTCCGCTCGGGGCGCAATCCGCGGCGCGAGGCGCGGCTCTGCCCGTGGCGCGAGGCGCGGCTCTGCCCGTGGCGCGAGGCGCCTCTCGAAGCGCTCCGCCCCTGCACGCTCGGTCGAAGGCGCGAGGCGCCGCGGAGCCGCTTCGCGAGACCAGGCGCCTCGGCTCGAGCTGCGCGCGCCCGGAGCAACGCGCGGCGCCGGCAAGGCAGCCCTCGAGCTCGCTGGCACCAGCGGCGTGTTGCGGATGCGTTCGCGAGGCACCGCGTTCGCGGGCACACGAGCTGCAGCCAGCGAGGGACTTCGCGCCTGTAGCGCCCGCGTGCCCGCCACGCGAGGCGACGCCGGCACGTAGCGGCGGGTGCTGGACGCCACCCGATTCACCACGGCGCGGTCGCGAACGACGTAGTAGTTCATGTCGCGGTGGAACACGTACGCGCTCGGGCAGAACACCCAGGGTGTTGGCGAACCATACCAGAACGACACGCCCACTCCGCTGAACCAGACGTAGTCGGGACCAAGCGGAGCCCAGCCAACGTAGGCCGCGCCTGCCACCGGCACCCGCCATTGCACCCAGGCAGGCGCATAGCGATAACCAGGTACCCACGCCCATCCGGCGTCCGACGCCCAGACCCAGCGACCGTAGTGAAAGACCACCCGCCCGAACGGGTAGTCGCTGACCCAGATCCAATTGCCGCCGTCGTCGAGAGCCCAGCGCCCCGAGCTGACGTAGGGCGCAAAGCCGCGACCAACGACCTTGGCATCCGGTACCCAAACCAAGCCGTAAGTTGGGTGCTGGACCCAGGTGCCATAAGGATCGAGCTGGGGGCGAAACGCCGTGAGCGCCCGCGGATCGTTGTCGGCGGGCTGTGAGCCCCCGGCGGCTCCTGCTTGGGAGTCCAGCAAGGGCGACGGCGGCAGCGACGGAAGCTCGGCGCCTTGGCTCGGCTGCGGCGTGGCCTCCGCCGAGGCGGCGGGGGTCTCCGACTCGAACCAGCCGCTGTCGTCGTTTGACTGGGCCGCCCACGCGGGAACGGGAGCCGCAGCCATGCCAAGAGCGAAGACCAGCGTCAGCATCCGCCTGCAAAAAGCCGCCGTGAGCATGGGTAGAAGCATGGGTCTAGACCTTGGACGAAGCAACACGTGGCTTCTTGGACGAGGGGATCGGGACGGATCTTCATGCGCTCACTCAGCAGCGTCACCTGGCTGCACTGTGGCGCCACTGAAGCGCCGGCCAAAGCACGGGTGGTAAGCTGCCCCAGCCATGTTGGAATTCGAGGAGGCTCGGCGCCGAGTTTTATCCGCTGCTGGCGCATTCGACCTTGGAAGCGAGCAGGTCAGCCTCACAGCTGCTGTCGGTCGCGTGCTGGCGGAAGACCTGCTGAGCACAGCGCCTTTACCCGCCTTCGACTACAGCGCCATGGATGGTTATGCGGTGCGCAGCGTGGACCTGCTCGGGGAAGGCCCCTGGGAGCTTGCGGTGGCTGGTGAGTGCCGAGCGGGGCAGGTGCCGGCTCGCCTGCCACCCGGCGCATGCCTGCGCATCTTCACCGGCGCGCCGCTTCCCCTTGGCGCCGACAGCGTGGTGATTCAAGAGAACACCGAGCGCATGGGCGAGCGGGTTCGCATCCGCTTGCCCGTCGCGGTTGGCGCCAACGTTCGGTTCGCGGGGGAAGACCTGGCGCTCGGGGCCCGCGCGCTTGCACGGGGATCGCGGTTGAGCGCGTTCGACATCGGGCTAATCGCCGCCCTCGACCGCGGCGTGGTGCGGGTCGCCCGTAGGCCGCGGCTCGTCGTGAGCAGCAGCGGCGACGAGCTGCGTGAGCCCGGCTCCGCTGCGCGACCGGGCTCGATTCCCGAATCGAACGGAGCCGTGCTCACGGCGTTGGCGGCAAGCGCTGGCGCCCAAGCCGAGCTCGGTCCGCGCTTGCCCGACGACGTGATGCGCGCGACCTCGATCGTCAGCGAGCTCTTGAAGGGCCCGAACGTGCTGGTCACGGTGGGTGGAGTGAGCGTCGGCGACCATGACGTCGTGCGCACGGCCCTCCAGACTGCGGGCGCCGAGCTGGAGTTCTGGAAGGTGGCTCTCAAGCCGGGCAAGCCATTCGCCTTTGGACGCGCCGGAAGCACGCTCATTCTGGCGCTGCCGGGCAACCCCGTTTCTGCGCAGCTCACGTTTGCGCTCTTCGGGATACCGCTGATCCGTTCGTTGCAGGGCGACGCGCGGCCATTGCCGCCAACGCTTCGAGCTCGACTGGCAGGCCCCCTGCAGCAAAGGCCAGGACGCCTTGGCGTCTACCGCGCGTGCCTCGTCGGCGACGTGGCTCACCTCGCCGACAACCAGGCCTCCGGCTCCACCCTCTCGCTGGCGCGAGCCGACGCGCTGGTGTTCGTGCCGGCCGAGTGCTCCGAGTGCCCGCAGGGTGCTGAGCTCGACGCCGTCCGCTTGAGTGACCTGTGAGGGCGCCCCCGGTGGTAGGCGTGTTCGTCGGTGGGCGCGGCCGACGGATGGGCGGGATGGCCAAGGGTCTGCTTCCTGCACCAGGCGGCGGCACTCTCATAGAACGTCTGCTCGTGCTCTGTCGGTCGTGCCTACCCGAAGCGCCGCTCGTGCTCGTGGGCGAGGCCAGCGCCTACGCTGGGTGCCAGCTGCCAGTACTGGCCGACGCTCCTTCCGGTATCGGTCCGCTGGGAGGGCTTCGCGCGCTGCTCCGCTACGCAGCCGCTGGCCGCCATGAGTGTGTGCTGGTGCTTGCGTGCGACTTGCCGTACGTCAGCGCGCGCTGGGTAGGCGCATTGGCGACAGCGCTGCCGGAAGCGATCGCCGTCGCACCCCGGGTCGATGGGCTTTGGTATCCGCTGAGCGCACGTTATTCGACAGCTGCGCTGGCGAGCGTGGAAGAGGCCATTGAGCGGCGCGAGCACTCGTTGCAGGCCCTATTCACCCGCTGGGGTGAGCTCGCGCACGCGCTACCCGCGTCAGAAGCCGAAATGGACGAGCTTTCGGATTGGGATCGACCCGAAGACATCCGTTTCTGAGCCGAGCGCGCGCGGCCGCCCGCCAGTCTCTCGGCACAATGCCGGCACGACGCCGAGACGCCGGCATTTATTGCGGGCGTTGCGTTGAGTGGGTCACGCCCAAGGCCCGCGCTGCGTCTGCGCCGTGCAAATTGCCTTCCGAATGGATGGTTGCAGCAGTGACACAACCCACGACATGTACTGACGTCGGCGTGACACGAGCGTCTTAACTCAATCAGAGAAATGGACGCAAACTACAACTGTACTGACGCTTGACCGCTAGAGGCGGCTTCGTCATCGTAACCTCGATTGACAGCGATAATGGCGAAGAACGTAGTCAGAAGCGTCCATCCCTCATCGCTGACTCCGGTGACGGCTGCGCGTACGGACGAGTTGCTGGAGCTCGCGCGAGCGGCCGGCAACGGCGACCCGGACGCTGTTACGACGCTGGTGACCGCGCTCGGTAGTGCCATGTTGCGCACCGTTCGCAAGGTGTTAGGGCCGGGGCACTCCGACATCGAAGATGTGACCCAGGACGCCGTGATCGCGTTGGTTTCGACCTTGTCCAACTTTCGCGGTGATTGCACGGTCATGCACTTCGCGCATCGCGTCGCGTTGCTCACGGCGTTGGCCGCGCGCCGCCGCCTGCGCACACGCGACCGCTGGACGGAGCTGGACGCTTCGGCCACGGAGTTCGTCGCCGCTGATGAGAAGCTGAGCTCGCCTCTCAGCGGAACGATCGGTAAGCGACGGCGGGCGATCGTCCTACACCTGCTGGACGACCTGGCCGAGCCCATCGCGGAGGCGCTCGCCCTGCACTTCATCTTGGGCTACACGGTGGACGAGATCGCAGCGTCGGCATCCGTGCCACCGAACACCGTGTGGAGTCGCCTCCGCCTGGGAAAGGCAGCCTTGCGTAAGAAGCTCGAGCGTGACACGCAACTTGCTGAAGCGTTGCAGTCAAGGGAATGATGCGAATGGACTGTCATAGCGAAGTGGTCATCCGGGTACGGCGCGAGCTCGCGTCCTCCTCCGATCGTGTCGCGCTGGAAGCTCATCTCGCCGCCTGCGAGAGCTGTCGGCTGAGCTTCGAGTTTGGCAGGGCATTCGACTGCATCGGGGTCGAGCTGGACGACGCGGCGCGCGTCGAGCGCCTGGCAAGCAGCGCCCGCGCTCGCTGGGCGCTCAAAGGCCGGGCCAGCGGCTTTCGACAGCGCGCGCGGCGCTTCCGTGTGGCGCTGCTGGCGGCCGCTTGCGTGCTGGGCGTGGGCGTGGCCGGAGCCACTTTCGGTCTATTGCAACCCGAGCCAACGCTGCAGCCGAGCAGCTCCGCTCTGCCCCTCGTCAAGCCGGCCGCGCCAACACCGGGTGTCCGATCCCTGGCACCCCGACGCGAGAGCGCAGCCCAGGCCGAGCCGCCAGCAGCGACGGCAAACGCTCCTCGCCGCAACGCTCGCGCAATGCCGGCGCGCTCCGCGACCGCGCTTTTCAAGGAGGCCAACGAGGCTCGTCGCAGAGGTCAGATCGAGCAAGCGACCGCTCTCTACACCAAGCTTCAGAGCGACTTTCCCAAGTCTCCGCAAGCGGTGATGTCGGCGGTTTCACTTGGGGGTTTGCTGCTCAGCAGCGGTCGTTCGGATGCCGCCCTCGTGCAGTTCGAGCGTTACTTGCAGCAGTCGCGGGCGGGCGGGTTGGCAGCGGAGGCGCT
>DASQDA010000729.1:0-4909 GCA_035634435.1 Polyangiaceae bacterium | reverse complement strand
CGTGAGGCCGGCGTAACCAGCTCCCAGATCGTCGAGCGCGATGCTGAACCCCATTTCGCGGAGCATGGCAATGCGCCCACGCACGTCTTTCACCTCGTCGAGCGAGGTCCGCTCGGTGATCTCCAGCACGACGCGCTCGGCAATCTGCGTGAGGGGCGAGTCGTGTGACACCAGCACGGGGTCCACCAGGTCGGTGACGTGCAGGTTGACGAAGAGTTTGCCGGCATGCGGTGCTGCCTGCATCGGTTCTGCCGCACGTGCACGGATGCGACGGCCGAGCTCCTCGAGGCGTCCGAGCCGGGTCGCCGCATCCAGGATGGCTCCGGGATGGGGAAGCGACGGCTCCGTCGTGCGCAGCAGGGCTTCGTAGCCAAAGATGGTGCGAGCTCGGACGTCCACGATGGGCTGATAGGCGATCCACATCTGGTGCAGCGCGCGATCGAAGCTGGCCTCGATGCCTGCGCGGTCGGCGCCGAGCGCATTGGCGTTGCCGAGCAGCTCCGCAGCCTGCTGTTTGATGCGCGCCATGCGATGCAAGCGCACCGCCTTGTCGAGCACCGCTTCCAGGGACTCGTTGGCGACCGGCTTGGTCAAGTAGTGGAACGCACCATACTCGAGCGCCTGCACCGCAGTGCGCACTGCGGGCTCGCCGGTGATGAGAATCACCGGGACGTTCAGATCGTGCTCACGAACCTCGCGCAGGAGCTGGATGCCGTCCATTCCCGGCATGCCGATGTCGCTCAAGATCACGTCGAACGCTCGTTCGCCGAGTTGCTGGACCGCCTGCTCGCCGTTCTGCGCCGTGCTTACCTCATACCCCCGCGCGCGCAGGGACCGCCCCACTGCACGCAACACAGCGGTATCGTCGTCCACCAGCAGCACGGTGGTCCGCTGCTTCGACTCGGACGCGCCCCCTTCCGGCGCGACGTTGGTCGAGCGCAGCCGAGTGCTAGAGGAGACTTCATGGTCGAGCTCTCCCGCCATACCAGTCGTTGCTGGGAGGGCATCGGTCGAGTCACCGCCTATCTCCATGGTCCTCTCGAACGGTCGCCGGTGGCGGAGCGTTAGGGGTCCCCGTACAGAACGCCCCCAAGCTGTCGAATTGTGAGCTGATCTAGCCTGGCGCCGGGTTTCGTGTGCTCGGCTGAGGCAGTAACTGGCCCCGTGCTCCCACTCGGTACTCCGTTCGATACACCTTGCGCGGGTGACCGGGGCTATTCTGAAGATGCTCGAGAGGGGTGCGCCGGACCGGACGGGGAGCAGATTGGACGCGCATCAGCAGCGTTCCACGGGGCAGGGAAAGCTCCACGCGCCGTCGCCAGACCACGCCGGGGCCCGGGTCCAAACGTTCCACCTGTGCCTGAGGGAGCTGAGCGGCCGCTTGCCAGGAATCAGCGACGCGCACGAACCAGACGGTTTCCGACGAACCTCGGGGGACGATGTGTTCCTCATCGAACACCTCGACACTCTCGACCCTGGGTGAGCTGGGCGGAGGTGGTGTAGGGCTCAGGAAGACCTCACTCGAAGCGGCTTTCGCCAGTCAAGGCGTCGGTCAGCATCGGCGTCATGCCGTGAGACAAGGAAGCCGGCAGCTCGTCGCGCGCGAACAGCCGCACGTCGAGGATTTCGACCGGATTTGCGGCCGCCCGCTGCGGCACTGCCACCTTCACTTCCACCACGATGGTCACAGCGTGGAATCGCGGATCGCGATCCGGATCCGAGTAGACGCCCACGATGCGACCGATCTCGAGCTCTTCGACACCGGCTTCCTCGAGAAGCTCGCGGCGCAGCGCCGTCTCCAGCGTCTCCCCCCATTCCAAGGTTCCCCCAGCCAGCGCCCATTGCCCCGAGTCGCTGCGCCGGATGAGGAGCCAGCGGTCGTCTTCGGTGTGAGCGGCGGCAGCGACGCCGACGACCGGCCGGCGCAACAGGTGTCGGGCCACCTCTTTGATGATCCCGTAGGAACCTTCGAGCAGCGCCCTGGCTTTCACTGGTACCTCCGCTAATGGGTGCGGGGATGCACCGCGGGCCGGAGAGTGCCGCGCGGGACCGGCATCTGTCCGCCTAAATCGTGCCAGAGACGGGCAGATGCCTCGGGCGCTCCGCAAAACCGGGGCGAGCTGCGCAATTGCCAGCTCGAGGGGCCGCTGGACGCGCTATAGGCGTGCTCGCCTTGCGCGTCCGACGGCTGTTGCTGGTTGCATTGTGGCTCGCCGCGTGTTCCCGACGTGAGCCGCCCGGTGCCGACCGCCCGGCGGGCGCCACGCGCACCGTCGGCTCGGCCGCTGGCGCAGCGGAGCAGGCCGGGGTGTCTGCAGCCCCGCGAGGTGCCGAATACCACGGCAGCGTGGAGGACAACCTGCCCTTCGCCCCGGACGGCACGCGTCTGGCGAGCATCGCTTGGCGTACCTGGATCTACACGGACGTGGGTCCAAAACGCACACGGTACGGCTACTTGCGCAGTGGTAGTCGCGTCGATGCACGCGGTCCGGCGATTCACAACGAGGGCTGCCCCGGCGGCTGGTACCGCATCAATCCGCGCGGCTTCGTCTGCGTCGGCATGGGTGCCACGCTCGACCTACAGCACCCGATCGTCGTTGCATCCAGCGTGCGGCCGGCGCGTGGGCAGTCACTGCCGTACTTGTACGCGCTGGCTTCCACCCCGCCGCCGCTGCTCTACTTTCGGCTGGCGTCGCTCGCAGAAATGGAACGCGCCGAGGGCGGGCAGCTTTCGGGGCGCATCGCTGCGTTCCGCGAGCGACTCCGCCGGCACGGTCTTGACACGCTGCTCGGCCCGCTCGGCCCGCCGCCGGCTTTTCTTTCGACAACCCGCAAGCTGGACAAGCCGTATGGAACCCACCGAGGTCTACACCTATCGGCGCACGCGGGGCCTGCGATGACGGGCAGTGGCTTTTCTCTGACGCGCGCCTTCGAGTGGGAAGGGCGCGTGCTGGGGCTCACGGCCGAGCTCGAGCTGATGGCGCTCGATCGCACGAAGCTCGTGCAGCCAAGCGCGTTTCGGGGCGTCGAGCTGCTGGAGGGCGAAGACTCCGTGGCCTTCGTCATGTCGCGCCATGCGCCGGCATACGTCGAGAACGAGCGCGGGCAGCTGGTGGCTCAGGGAGTCTTTCGCCATCGCGAGGCCCTGAAGCTGACGGGCGAGCGACGTACGGGAGGTCTGCGGCAAGCGCAAGACGGGCGCTTCGCCGCCGAAAGCGTGCTGCGCATGCTGGAGCCACGCAAGAGCTTTCCCAGTACCGCCACGGGCGACCGCAAGTGGATCGACGTGTCGATCCAGAGCCAGACCCTCGTGGCTTACGTGGGTCGTCGTCCCGTCTATGCCACGCTGGTGAGCACGGGCCGGGGCGGGCTTGGCGACCCCGAGACGGAGCAGGCGACGGTGCGCGGCACCTTCATGATTCATCAAAAGGACGTCAGCTCCACCATGGATGGCGCCGAGGATGCGGCGGCAGATTCCTATGCGCTGCGTGACGTGCCGTTCGTCCAGTACTTTCACAAGGGGTTCGCCTTCCACGGCACCTACTGGCACGACGACTTTGGCAAGCTCCGCAGCCACGGCTGTGTGAACCTGGCCCCCACGGACGCTGCCTGGCTGTTCGAGTGGACCGATCCAGTCGTGCCGCCGGAGTGGCATGGTGTGTTGAATAAGGAGCGAGGTACGGTCGTGTACGTGCGGCCGTAGCGCCCTCCAGTGCTTTCCGTCGCGCGCGCTCGAGCGTCATCGTTGCGCTCTGGCAACCGCGCGCACGTCACACACCTGGGTTGCAGCGCGCAGACGCGTCGGCGATAGTCACGCGTGGTCGAAGAGGGAGCCTGCGGATGAATTTCTTGCTGACGGATCTGCTCAAGCGTGCGCTCTTGGTCGGCGCGCTCGAGGTGAGGCTCGTGCCGGGGCGTCGCATGATCGTGGTCTTGCCGCAGGGCGAGAGCGAGGTGAAAGGGGAGCCGCAAACGCCGGAGCGTATCAACGAGCTCCTGGTGCCGATCATGACCGCCGAGGCGCGGCGAGCTCTAGCTTCAGGCTGGGCAGAGTGGGATTTCGAGCTCGTCGGCAAAGGGCCGGTGCGCGCTTGTGCGGAGCTCAAGCTGGGTTTGCCTCACGTTTCCATCTTTCTCGATCGCTGCGAAGAAGCGCCGGGCCTCGCGGAGCTCCGTCCCGATCTGCCCAAGGCACCAGCGATGCGCTCGCCCGAGCCCTCGCTGCCATCGGCGCCCCGACCGCCCGCGGCTCGGCCGGTGGTGAGCGAAGCTCCAGCGATGCCGCCAGCGCGCGCGCTACCCGAAGCCGAGCGGCGCGCACCGCTTCAGACTCAGCCGCCCTTACCCCCGAGCGCGCAGGTCTACGACGCTGGCATCAGCGGCGGCTCGAGCGCGGACATCGATCGGCTGCTGATGAAAATGCTGGAGATGAAAGCGTCCGACTTGCATATCTCGACCGGCATGCCACCGATGGTGCGTGTCGACGGCGAGATGAAGGTAATCCCGGGGTACCCGGAGCAATCGCCCGAAGCCGTGCAGCGCATGGTGCTGCCGATCGTTCCGCCAAGGAACCGCGAGGAGTTCAGCCGCACACACGACAGTGACTTCGCCTACGAGCTGGTGGGCCAGGCGCGCTTTCGCGGCAACATCTTCGTAGATCTCCGCGGTATGGGCGGGGTCTTCCGCGTCATCCCGAGTCGGATCCTCTCGGTGGACGATCTGAACCTACCGAAGGAGTTGCTCTCGCTCTGCCACCTCGCCAAAGGTTTGGTGCTGGTGACGGGTCCGACGGGTTCCGGTAAGTCGACGACGCTCGCCGCGATGATCGACTACATCAACAGCAACCACTATCACCACATCCTGACGATCGAAGACCCGATCGAGTTCGTGCACGAAAGCAAGAAGTCGC
>DASQDA010000728.1:0-5684 GCA_035634435.1 Polyangiaceae bacterium | reverse complement strand
CCCACTCGCGACGAAGCGAGCAGCGCGAGCGAACCGGCGGCGGAATTCGCTCCGCCCATGCCTCCGTCTCCTGAACGACTACAGGCGCGAAGCCAGGAGCTGGCAGAATACCTCGACGCGCATCTGATCAATCAAGCCCCGGACCGTGTCTGGCAACGAGACGCCGATGCGCAGATCCGAACGAGTGTGAAAATCCTGGGGGCAGACGTGCAGCTCGAGACGCTCGACTGCGGAGAGCGGTTATGCAGGGCAGCGTTCGCGCCCGGCATATCGACCGACCTGCGTTCGACTCTCGATCGGATGACTCAGGTCCCTCCCTTCAATACGTCCGGTTTCGTCCGCTTCGCGGGTGAGGGCGCGACCGAACGCGCTAGCGTCTACTTCGTCAAGAGCGGAACCGAGCTTCCGGCGTTACCCGACTGAGCAGCTGGCTGCGTCGCCCGCTTGCAGCCAATACAGTAGGTTGCAGGCACATATTTCCAATGAGACAAGAATGTTCATTCGCGAATGCGCTCGCGAGCGGCGCGCTTCGCTTGATGTACCTTAGTCACGCCACTTGATCGTGTCTCGGGAAGGCCGGGTTGTTTGGCAGCGAGGGTGGCTGCAGGAGCAGCTGGCGAGTGTTTTGGAGCTGCAGACCCGCCAGCAGGCCGAGCTCGAGGCGCTGAAGAAGCGATGTGCGCGTTGCCGATCCTGCCCGCCGCCGAGGCCTCACGAAGAAAGCGCTCGACGACCCCAGGAATACGCGCCATTCCCGCGTGCAGCAGCTTGAGCGCGCGCCGGTGACGGGTCAGCTCGTGCTCGACCTCGTAGACCGCACCCATTCCGCCCTCGCCCACCTGGCGCACGATGCGGAGCTTGCCTGCGACCATGCTGCCAGGACTGAATGCGTCGAGAGATGCCATCGGGGTTCGAAACCGAACCTCCGAAGCTAACATGGAGCGCCGCGGGTCATCTCGTTGGTCGCTGACCGCGGCGATTTCGCGCCGGAATATCCACACCTACCCTGTGCGCCCAAGGACACGGAGCGACGCAGCGCTGCCACCGCACGGCCGTTGTTGGCCGCCCGGCGGGTGGCTGGGGTCAACCCGGTGATGGCGGTCGACTCTCGGAAGGACTCACGCGGCTCTGAGAGCGGCGCAAATCACCGGACGCGTCCGCTCACGGAGCAGCGAGGTCCGCTTCCAATGCCGCGACGCGACCACGGATGGTGGTGAGCACCTCCTGGTAGCCCGCTTCGAACCCGGCATTGGTGAGCGTTGGCGGATTACCGCAACAGGTGTTCTTGCGCGTATCCATCACCACGTGCGGCTTGACCTGGGTGTAGTAGCGGGTCGCGGTGGCTTCGAGGCTCAGGCTTTCGTACGTGGTGATGACCTCACGAACGGCCGCGCTGTACGCCGCCTTGCACCCGGGGCTCTGCAGGCACTTCTGGAAGAGCACGCCCGATGAGATGCTACCACTCGCACGGTCGCCCTGGCGCGCCAGCGCGAACAGCCGAACATAAGGCTTGCGTGAGTCGCGGAAGGGTTTCATCGACAGGTCATGTCCCCACGGAATGAACGCGAACTTCTTGGAAGTGGGGTCGCTGTAGAGGCGGAAGTTGTTCATGTAAAACACGGTGTACGCGTACATGTCCCACTGGTTCACCGCTGCTTCGACTGCTGTGAACTTCAGCCACTGCGCGGTGTCGAGCAGGCCACCGATGTCCTGCAGGAACGTGGCGGGAGTCGCCGCTTGGACGGCGGCGATCAGATTCTTCAGGTCGGTACGATCGTTGGCCGTCTCGTTGGTCTCGAGGTCGAACTTGGTCTCGGCGCCGGGCACGAAGTCCACCTGGCCCTCCTCGTAGAGGTTGCCGCCGTCCGTCGGAAACCAGCGCTTCAGGAAGGTTTTATCTTCGGCCTCCACGTTCGTGTAAACGCCGTAGAAGGTGCCGTTCACGTAGACCAGGGCGCTGTTGCAGCGCGGAGCAGGCAGGCCGGCAGCGCGATACACGTCGTAGGCCAGGCGCTCGGCGATGAAAGAAGCATCCTCGAACAGGTTGTTGAAGGCCATTCGCCGCAACCCGCGGAACTCCTGCTTGTCGACGAACTCATCGAACTTCAACTTGAAAGGAGGCTTCCTGTCGAGCTTCTGGAAGCTGCCCTCGCCCTTGATGCGAATGCCGATGTTGCTCACCGTCTCGCTGCCGTACTTCAGGCTGCCGGTCACGTAGAGGTCCTGCCGCGGATCGTCCGAGCCCGTCACCATGTTCAGCGCCGCGATCGACGCGGGCGGCAGCTCGATATCGAAGCGCGGCAGCTGGGTCGGGTCGTAGAGCTCGACGCTCAGGTCTGGGCCGACGCCGCCCCCGCCGCCTCCGCCTCCGCCACCCGTGTTGGCGCCGCCGCTGGTCGCGCTGCCACCGATTGCGGGCGAACCGGCGCTCGGAGCAACGCCCGAACCGCTCGCGCCGCTCGTCTGCGTAGCGCCGCCCTGAGCCGTCGCGCCGCCCTGGCTGCTACCCTGACCCACACCACCGCTGGCGTGGCCTGCTCCGTTCCCGCCGCCGCCGCCCGGGCTGCCGCCGAGGGCCGTCGCGCCACCGGAGGAAGCGCTCGTGCCGCCCTGAGCGCTGTTGCTCGGGCTCGATGAGCCGCAGCCTGGCGCCAGCACAGCGACCAACACCAATGAGCTCAGCCGGTGCGACAGGATTCTCATGCGGGTCAGACTGAGGTGCCTCGAGCGCAGGTGCCGTGATCACAAACAGCGACCCTGCGCCGCTTAACTGTTGCAGAAACGCCCCGGGGAGCTAGCTGATTCCAGGCTCGTCGCCCGTTACACAAGCACACGGGAACGTCGCACACTGTGTTATGAGCGCTTCATAGTTACTCTAGCTTGGATGCGCTCGTGCTCGTAGTGCCCACTGTCACTGAAGTGCAGGCGTTGGCGCCGGACGCGGCAGCGGCAGCGGCAGCTCGCAAGCTTGCGAAATCGCGCTCGTGGCAGCAGCTCGGGCTCAGTGAGCGGGCCCTCTGGGGCGAATACAACGGCAGCTCACCGTACCAAACGGCCGTGTCAGCGCCCGAGCTGGCCTGCAAGTGCACCTGTCCGAGTCGCAAGCTTCCGTGCAAACACGCGCTCGCGCTGCTCTTCGCGCTGGCCGAGTCGAAGCCGAGCTTCCGAGAAGCGGCAACTGGGGAAGAGCCCGAGTGGGTATCGAGCTGGCTTTCCAAGCGCGAGGCGACTCGGCAGCGGCTGCAGCGCCGAGCGGACGGGTCGCAGACGAAGTCAGCCGATCTGGAAGCTCGCGCCCAGCGAGCGAGCAAGCGACACTCCAACGTGCTCGCTGGCATCGATCAGCTCGAGATCTGGATGGCAGATCTGGTGCGGCATGGCCTGGGTCGCCGGCCCGGTGAAGGGACCGAGCTATGGGATACACAAGCGCGGCGGCTCGTCGATGCGCAGGCGCCTGGGTTGGCCAGCCGCGTCCGCGCCATTGGCAGTCGCGTCGGTGTGGGGGACAGCTGGACGGAACGCGTGCTGGGGGATCTGGGACGTCTGGCTCTGCTGACGCATGCGTATCGAAGGCTCGACGCACTTCCGCTCGCGCTCAAGGACGATGTGCGGCGCTGGGTCGGGTTCACACTGGACAAAGACGAGGTGCTCGCGCGAGGCGAGACGCTCGAAGATGAATGGGTGGTGGTGAGCGCGACCATCAACGACGACGAGACCCTTCGCCTGCGGCGGGCGTGGCTGGTAGGCAAGCAAACCGCGCGAGTGGCGCTGATCCTCGATGTGGCAGCGGGCTCGACTCCCTTTGCGCACACGCTGGTGCCCGCCAGCGCCTTTCGCGGTCGGCTCGTCTTCTGGCCGAGCTCACGGCCGGAGCGCGCGCTGATAGCGGAGCGCCTGGGGCCTCCAGCACGCGACTTCGCGCCGCCGCACGCGCGCTCCATTGCCGAAGCGCTGGACGCCTACGCCGCGGGCCTCGCGCGCGATCCCTGGCTCGAACGTACGCTGCTCGTGCTCGACAACGTCGTCGTTGCACGCAGCGCCGCCGCGGCGTGGCATGCGGTCGATAGCAGCGGTCAGTCGCTCCGCTTGCGCGGCGATGGTCACGACGTGCTCTTTGCCCTGAGCGGCGGCCGTCCGTTGTGCCTGGCTGCGGAATGGAACGGCTTCGTGCTCGAGCCGCTGCTTGCATACGCGGAGGGGCGCGCGGTGGCTCTCAAGGGCAATTCAGCATGAGTGACCTCCTGCGCCTCGCTATTCTCGGCACCGCACAGGCCGCAGGCAGCGCAGACAGCGGCACGGACGCCGACGCCCTGGTGGCCAAGCTGGCCCTGCCGAATGGCGAGCGCGAGCGAGCGCTGTTGCTTCGCGCCGGGGCGGCAGCCGTGCTGCGCCGGGCCGGCACGCGAGCGGCGGCCTTGGCGGAGCTGCCGGCCCCCGCGATCCCTGAGACGCTCACACGGGCGTCCGCCTCGCTCGCGGGTTTGCTCGCCGGGCTGCTCGAGGGCGATTCACACGAGCTCTTGGCGGAAGCCCTCGAGGGCATGGCGGAGCGCGCTTTGCGCTTGCCCGAAGAGCTCTTGCCGCTCGCTCTCGACGAAGGCGACCTCGATATTCGACGGCGCCTGCTGCCTGTGCTCGGCTGCCGCGGGCAGTGGCTTGCCGATCAGGCCAGCCAGTGGTCGCTCGCGCCGGAGGCGGAAGCCGCATGGGCGTGGGCAAAAACGGGTGCCCCGCACGCGGGTACAGGTTTGGCTGCGCCTGCCGAGCAGCTGTGGGAGGAAGGCACCAACGCGGAGCGTGAGCAGGTGCTGACGGTCACACGGCAGCTCGACCCAGCCCGCGCCCTGGCGCTTCTGCGCTCCACCTTCAAGAACGACAAGCCCGAGCAACGCCAGCGCTGGATCGAGCTGCTCGACGTCGGCCTCTCGATGGCGGATGCGCCATTCCTCGACAGCGTTGCGCACGATCGCAGCGCTGCCGTGCGGCTCGCGGCTGCGCGGACACTCTGGCGGCTTCCCGAGAGCACGATCGGGCGCGCGCTGCGCGAGCGCATGTGCGATTTGTGCGGCGCCGGCGCGTCGTTCGCGGTGACGCTTCCGCCGGAGCCGTTCGATCCGACGCTTGAGAGGCTTGGTATTCTGGAGTCTCCGCCTGCAGGCGTCGGCCGACGCCAATGGTGGCTGGCGCAGCTCGTATCAGCGCTGCCCCCCGACTTTTTCTGCGAGCACTGGGCGCTCGCTCCCGGTGTGCTCATCGAGCTCGCGTCGCATCACGATCTGGGCCAGGCCCTGCTCGACGGTTGGACCAGCGCTGCGCTGCGCTTCGACGCGCAAGCATGGCTCGCGCCGCTCTGGGATGCCTGGAGCCTCAGGGACGCGCCTGCCGGATGGATCGAGCCGGAGCCACTGCTGCGGCTGACCGAGCAGCTTGCAGCTTCTCGATTGACCGAGCTCGAGGCGCGGCTCATTCGCTGTGTTCAGCAGTCGCGTCATGCCGAGCTGCTGGCGGCGCTGCCGCGACCCTGGTCGCCGGCCCTTGGCGAGGCCTTCATGGCCGCTGTCGAGCAGGGTGCTGCCTGGTTCCCGAGCGTCTGGGCCAACGCGGCAACGGCTGTGCCTCTCGCTCTGGTTCCGAGTACACTCGAACCCGCCTCCGTCGGCTCAGGGAAAAAGCAGCCCTTCGAC
>DASQDA010000727.1:0-10266 GCA_035634435.1 Polyangiaceae bacterium | reverse complement strand
CTTGAGACGTGGGGTGAGCACGCGCGCAAGCTCGCGGGCCTCCTCCAGGGCCGCGTCGCGACCGGGCGGAATGAAGAGCGACAGGCTGCGCACCGAATCGATGAGGTTGCCCGCCCCGCCCCGCTGCTGCACCGCACGCACGCGCGCCTCCACCTCGCGCGCTTCCGCGGCCGACTCCGGCAACACCACGGTGGGCGTCAAGTAGCGGCCGAGCGCCGCGTCCATGCGCTTGCCCCAGTAGCGCTCGCCGTGCTCCCAGGAATCCCGCCGACGCAGCTTCGAAAGATCGTACTCGATCCAGTCACCGGAGCGGCGCACCAGCCCGGCGCCCGCGACCAGCAGCAACACGACGCCGACCGCCACCACCAGCGTCGGAGAACGCAGCACCAGGCGCGTGAGCGGTGAGCCGTTGCTGGCGCCAACGGTTCGCGTCCCCAGCCTGGCTCCCCACCAGTAAGCGAGGATGGGTCCGAGCGTGTAGGCGGTGATCCAGCAAAGAACGAGCCCGTAGGCGCCGATCCAGCCGAACTGATTGAACCCGCGGAACTGCGTGAACACCAGCGAGCCGTACGCGGTGGCGGCGGCGAGCGCCGCAGCGAGGGTGGCTTTCCAGGTGGTGGTGACCGCCACATGCACCGCCCGCTCGACAGCAAGGCCTCGCTGGCGCTCCTCCTGAAACCGCGCGAGCAGGATGATGCCGCTGTTGATGCCGTTACCAACGACGATCGAGCCAAGAAATGCGGTGTTCGAATTGAGGTAGAGGATTGAAAGGGGCGGTAGCGCGACGGCGCCGAAGCACAGCAGCGCCCCGTACAGCATCGGGAGACCGAGCAACGGCACCGCCCACAGTGAGCGGTAAAACCACCAGAGCGAGCCCAGCACCAACGCGAGCACCAGCAGACCGGAGACGGTCAGGTCCGATTCGAGCCCTTGTGCTTCCTCCACCCGCACCGCAACGTCGCCGCCGTAGCCGACCTTCAAAGCGGGGTGAAACGCGGCGGGGAAGCCCAGCGCAGCGATATCGCCTTGAACTCGCTGCAAAAGCTCGGCGTCCGAGCGATACCCCGTGCCGTGAGCGGCGACCTGAACCAGCAGCACCACGCTCTTGCCGTCCGCTGAGACGAAGCGATCGGCGAGGCCGGCGCGCGGCTTGCCGTAACGCGCCTCGTACTTGGTCACCAGCTCGGACAGCGGAATCGCGGGCGGCTCGTCGCCTTCCAGATCCATACCCATCTGGCGACTGACATCCCAGTCGCGACGTCGCTCGACGGCTTCGCGCAAGCCCCGCACGTCGGCTGGGTCCATCAACTGCAGGGCGTAGGTCTCCGCGAACACGCGTTCCGCTCGAGCGTCCACGCGCACGCTCTGGATCATCTCCGCCGGATAGGCTCGTAAACGCGCAGCCAGCAGATCCACGAATCGATTGGCGGCTGGCAGTGCCTCGGGAGCGTCGACCGCCACGACCACGCCCAGGTGGCGAATTCCGGGTAGGCGTTCGCGCAACTTGGTTAGCGCTGTGACGCTGGGCGCGCTCACGGGCAGCAGCTCCTCCAGCTCGCTCCGCAAAGCCGCGTACGTCAACACCGTGCGATGACCCGCGACGAGCGAGAGCAGCGTCGCCGCGGCGAAGATCAGCCAGCGGTAATGGATCAGAAAAGCAACGTAGCCTGAGCGTCCCGACCAAGCGTCTCCGCTCACGCGCGGTCTCCCAGCGAACCGCCACGTACCGCCGGCGTCAGCAGCGGAGCTGGGTGGCTGTCCGCTTGCGTGCTCGCCGGCTGCCCGCTCGGCCGCTTCAACCACCAGCCAGCGAGCAGCACCGCTGCGAGCCCCGTGAGCCAGCCACCCAGCACGTCCAGAACCCAGTGATGGTCGAGGTAGACCGCGGCCGTTGCCATGACCAGCGTGTAGGTCAAATGCACGGTCCGAGCGCGCCAGCCCGCTACCCGCCAGGCGGTCAGCAGGCCGATGAGTGGATAGGCACAATGCATCGACGGCATTGCCCCGAATATCGAGGACGCGCGCCCATAAAACGTGGCGTAGTAGTTGATGCCGAAAAGCGCGTCCACGCGGGCGAGCCCTGCGGGGCTCGGCAACGCCGTCGCATCGATCACACAGCCGTGCGTGTGCAAATACCAGGGGGGAGCAGCCGGCACGATCAACCAGCAGGCGAACGAGATGAAGTTACCGATGGCAAACGCCAGCAAGTAGTGGCGCATGCGCTGGCGATCGCGAAAGTAGAGGTAGCCCGCGTAGGCGACGACCAGATAAACGAAGATGGTATACGGCACCGCGAACAGCACATCGAAGAACGCTGTGTTGTGCCGCGCGAAGTAGTCCTGAAAGGTGGTGTTCGGCCCCACCCGAAAAAACAGCAGCTCAGCCTCCCGCAGCTCGCAGCCGAGCACGCGCTCGGCCGTGACGAACAACGGGCGCGCGTAGCGCACCAGATCGTAGGCGATGGCGACGGCGACGTAGGGCGAGATGTCCGTCAAGAACTGCTTGGTTCGCGGACCGATGAAGGCGAGCACCGCGCACGCCACGCCGAACAAGACGTGCTCGGGCCGGAGCTGCCCAAAGCCGAGCAGCAGCAGCGCGTAAAGCCCAGGAATGAGCGGCAGAATCCAGCGGCGCCCCCACAGAGCGCTGACATGGCTGAAGAAGCGCAACGACGACCCCTTCAGCGACGCAGAACGCTGGCGCTCGCGTTGTTCCTGCCGCTGAGTCGCTCCTCGACCTCGTTCGCCGTCAACACACGGCGCGCCGCACGCAGCACCAGGACGCCGCCGGCCACATTGAGCACGGCCAGCACGGCAACACCCAGCCAGAGCAACGGTGCAGCCATGCCGCCTGCGACGGCAAGCTCGCCCAGCAGCAAACACACCACGAGCAGGACCACGCGCTCCGGCCGCCGCATGAAGAGCGACGGCAGGTTTGCACCGAGCGCCTCGGCGCGAGCGCGGGCATAGGGGATGACCACGGTACCCATGAGCGCGATGCCAGGCACGAGCGCCAGGGCTGGGCTACCTGCATAGAACAGCGCGACACCGAGCAACGGGAGCATGTCCGTCACGCGATCGACGGTGGAATCGAGCAACGCTCCGTAGCGGCTGACCGTACCGGTGCTGCGCGCGACGATACCGTCGAGCGCGTCACACAGCCCTCCAACCACCATCGCGGCCGCAGCCAGGAAGAAGTACCCGCGAACCGCCGCGAGGCAGGACACCCCCGCGAACGCCAGCGAGGCGTACGTGAGCGCGTTGGCCGAGACGCCAAGGCGGCCGATTCCCACTCCGAGCGCGTAAAATCCGCGATAGAGCAGGGAGGCGACGTCGCTGCGCTCCCAGATCGTGCCGGCGAGCCGAGCTGTCGCAGCTTGCGCGCTGCGGCCCCGTGGGGGCGCCCACGTCGGCGAGGGGTCTGAGAGTTCCGAGCCCAGCGTGGTCACTTGGGTACCTACATTAGACACGACTCAGCCCATCGCAAGTGCCGTGCCTAGGCATTGCTTCAAAGAACGCAGGCGCTTGCGTCCACGATTCGCGCTGTGCTGTCCGAGATGCGGGAGATTGTTGTCTCCCGACGGGACGCATTCTGGCCCGATGTGATGAATGGAGTGTGGTGCAGTGTGGACGGATGTTCGCTACGGACACCTGGCCGCGCGTGGACACTTCGGGGCTCAAGTGCGTCCGCCATTGCGCAGTTGGCCGCAGCGAGAGCGGAAACGTCGGTGCTCCGGAGCAACAGCGCGCGCTTGTCACTGCGGCTTAAAACGCGACGCGCCTCCAGGCGTTGGATCCCAGGGCGATGCACGTCGCGTTGCATTGCTGTTGTGACCCGGGCGAAATCTGCTCTAGAACGGCGCTCGGTACTTCCTCGAATGCTGCCCGCACCGCGCTCCGCTCGCTACTTGGCTACCTGGTTTGGCTGCGGCAATTCGCCGCTTGCGCCGGGCACCGCGGGGTCGATTGCTACGCTACCGCTGCATTGGCTGCTGCGCGCGAGCGGTCCTTTTCCGCAGGTGGCCGTCTGTGTCGCGCTGACGGGCGCGGGAGTCTGGGCAGCCGATCGCGTCGTCAGGGCGGGCACCGATCAGGACCCGAGTCACGTCGTGATCGATGAGGTCGTAGGGACCTTGATCTCCCTTGGATTGGCTCCGCGTGGCTGGGCTCCACAGCTAGCGGCGCTGGTGCTTTTCCGCGTGCTGGACATCGTGAAGCCGGGCCTCATCGATCGTTCGCAAACGTTAAAACCGGCCGGGCTCGGCATCATGGCCGACGACGTGCTCGCGGGTCTGGGAGCGGGTTTTCTGGTGAAAGCAGCGTGCAAGATCCTGCGTTGAGCAGGAGTGGCCAGCTCTGCCTTTCAGCGTGAATCTTTGGCTTGGGGCCCTAGTAGCGTGCCGCACAAGGTCTTGCAGCGAATGTCCTTCGCGTCGCATTTGCACTTGCCCTGCTGTTTGAGCTCGAGCTTCTCACGGGTCTCGTCCAGCGTGAAGCTCGCCAACCGCTCCACTCGCTGGAGCTTCCAACCTTCGCGGATCTGGCGCGCGGTCCGCGGGTCCGTGGCTTTGCCGTCCGGCTCGGCGCAACAGCGGAAACCCAGGAAGTAATAATAGAAGCCTTCATCGTGCGTGTAGATCTTGGGCCGGCACTGATTGCGAACGCCCTTGTACCAGGGGCCTCCGGTGTGAACGCTGTCGTACTTGCCGCGCCACGTCCCGTCGGAGGTCTCACTCGAGACCACCTCGTCCACGTTACCAGGCAAGTCGTGGACGCCGTATTCACTCACACACTCGGGTTGGCTCCCGCTGCGCACGCCCTTCCACAGCCGCGCAAGCTCGTCGGGGTCGCGAGCGGCGACCTTCTTCATATCCGGGCTGTCCCAGGCGACGTCACCGAAACACTTTTTCGTATCGCGCACGTAGCCATACGGGAACGGCAGCATGCGTGGTCCCTCGCACGCCAGCGTCCACTCCGACTCACCGCAAAACCGCTTGCCCACAGCAGCGCATTTGAGCTGAGCCTGGTGGAACTTGTTCATCACCTCGGGGCGTGACCCCTTTTGGTTGGGCCACGCGTACTTGTCGATACAGAAGCGCTTATGTAACTTGCGCCCCACGCAGCGCGAGATGGGAGCGAACTCCTCGCACACGGTCTTCTTGTTGTTCTTGTCGAACCAGCTGCGTTTGCACTCGTGCTCGACGTCCGTGCAATATTCGCCGTCCACGAGGATCATGTCGTGGGGACACGCGCCGCTTGCCGGAGCCGGCTTGGCGTTCGGCGGGTCCACGACCGCCTTGCTTGCTTCTGCGGCAGTGGATTGAGCCGGTGCGGCGGCAGCAGCCGCGCTCGAGCCTTTGTTCGACGCAGGCGCTCGCGGCTTCGACGCACCCGTCGACGCCGGGGCGGCTACCTTGTCGGGCTTGCGCTTCGGCTCAGCAGCGGTCGCCGACGAGGGCCCCGGGGCAATGCCGGAGCACGCGAGAAACGAGAGCGTGAGGACAGCAACGACGCGCATGGCTGGCGTCTACCACGCGCGGCGCGCTGCGGCCCAACACCCTGAGCCGCTTCGATCACTCCGCGGGGAGCTCGTGGCCGAGCGCGGCCGCCGTGGGCGCTTGGCTCATCGCCGGTACGGCGCTCGCACTCGCTTGCGCTCGTGGAAAGCGGCCGCGCTGCGGACTCAAGTTCCGCACGATGCCAAGCTTCGCCAGCATCACGATGATCGGATAGGCGGGGTCGACCTCGAACTTACGCACCGCGAAGTTCGGGCTCATCGCGAACTCGTGGTGATTGTTCTGAAAGAGCTCGCCAAAGGTCAGGAAGTCGAAAACGAGCGTGTTCTTCGACTTATCGGTGCTCTCGAAGTTGCGGTAGCCGTACTTGTGACCGCCCCAGTTGACGATGGCTCCGTGAATCGGACCCATCACGAAATGCGCGGGCAGAAGCAGAAACCAGACCGCGCTGGGGGCAAACGCGACGTAGAAGCCCGTGTAGGCGGCGACCCACGCCAGACGCATGGGCCACGACTGTCCAAGCTTGTCGAGCGCTGGCCAATCGGGAGTGCCGCCCTCGAAACGCGCCTCGGGCTCGACCCGGCGGTAGGCGAAATCGTCGTACTTGTGCTTGGTCGCCCACATCATGGTCAGCACATTGCTGAAGTAGAACGGCGAATGAGGATCTCGCGCCGTGTCGCTGTAGGCGTGGTGCATCCGATGCAAAATCGCGTAGCCGCGCGGGTTCAAATAGCTCGAGCCCTGGGTCAGATAGGTGAGCAGGTGGAAAAACCGCTCCCAACCCCGGGAAAGATTGAACTGCCGATGCGCGCCGTAGCGATGCAGGAAGAAGGTCTGGCAAAAGACCGACGAGAGCCAATGGGTCACAAAGAGGGCGATGATCCAGCTCATGCAGCGAACGAGAACCTAGGCCCCCCGGCGGGCGCCAGGGGTCACGGTTTCGTCATTTCCGGCCAGCAGGAGCCGAGAAAGGGCGGATTTCCCCAGTTCGGGCGCTCTCACAGGACGGGGTTTACTCTGGACGCCCGCCGAGGCACGTGACGGGCGTGGAGAGCTATCAGACAGAGTTCATCGATTTCATGGTCAAGAGCGGCGTGCTCAACTTTGGTGACTTCATCACCAAGAGCGGTCGCAAGACACCATTTTTCATCAACACAGGGCGCTACCGGACCGGCGAACAGCTTTCGCGCCTGGGAGACTTCTACGCCAAGGCCCTGGTGGCGAAGCTCGGCTTGGAGTTCGACGTCCTTTTCGGCCCCGCGTACAAGGGCATTCCCTTGGTCGTCACCACGGCCCGGACGCTGGCAGAGCAGCACGGCAAAGACGTGGCTTTTTGCTTCAACCGCAAGGAGGAAAAGGAACACGGCGAGGGCGGCGTCCTGATCGGAGAGCGCCTGCAACGCGGGCAACGGGTTGTCATCATCGAGGACGTGATTACCGCGGGAACGTCGATTCACGAGACAGTGCCCGTGCTGCGCGCGGCAGCACACATTCAGCTCACGGGACTGCTAGTTTCGGTCGATCGCATGGAGCGCGGCACGGGCAAGCTGAACGCGCTCGCCGAGCTCGAGCAGACCTACGAGATGCCGACTTTCGCCATCGTCACCATCGAGCAGGTGATGGAATCGCTGCGCGGTCGCGAGGTGGACGGGCAGATGGTGCTGACAGAGCCCATTTACGAGCAGATGCTGGCGTATCGCCGCGAGTATGGCGGTTCCCCTTGCCCGCCCGATAGACGGCGTTAAAGTGCGCGCCTTCCGTGCCGACTCCCTCGAAAACCGCGCCGCTGGTCGGTGTCATCATGGGCTCCAAGAGCGATTGGGAGACGCTGCGACACGCAGCGGAGACGCTCGACGAGCTGGGTATTGCGCATGAAGTCCGCGTGGTCTCCGCACATCGCACGCCCGACCAGATGTTCGAGTACGCGGCCAGCGCCGAGTCACGCGGACTAGAGGCTATCATCGCGGGCGCGGGGGGCGCAGCGCACCTGCCGGGGATGGTGGCGGCAAAAACGCTCATCCCCGTACTTGGCGTGCCCGTGCAGAGCAAGGCATTGAACGGGCTCGATTCCCTGCTTTCCATCGTGCAGATGCCGGCGGGGATCCCCGTCGCTACGCTCGCCATCGGCAAAGCCGGCGCGACCAACGCGGCGCTCCTCGCCGCAGCGCTGCTCGGTGCCAAGCACCCCTCCATACGCGAAGCGTTGCGCCGCTATCGGCAGAACTGCACTGAACGTGTCCTCGACGCCCTCGACCCTCGAGAGTAGCGGGCCCACCGGGCCCCGCATCGGCGTGCTGGGTGCCGGGCAGCTCGGGCGTATGCTCGCGCTTGCCGGCTATCCTCTGGGTTGCGAGTTCCTGTTCGTCGACCCCGTCGCGCAGTCACCCGCGGGTTTGCTTGCGCCGCAGCTGGTCGGTGCCTACGACAGCGAGCTCGCCCTCGAGCGGCTAGCCGCGTGCGACGTGGTGACCTACGAATTCGAGAGCGTGCTGATCGAGCCGGTGGAGCGTCTGGCCCAGCGAACGCCCGTGTTTCCTCCGCCGCTGGCGCTGAGGGTCGCGCAAGATCGGCTTCACGAGAAGCAGTGTTTTCGTGAGCTGGGCATCCCCACGGCAGCTTTCGCCCCGGTCAGTAGCGAAGCCGATCTTAGGGCAGCGCTCGAGGCGCTGGGCTTGCCAGCGGTGCTGAAGACGCGACGCTTCGGCTACGACGGCAAAGGGCAATTCGTTTTGCGCAAAGCCAGCGACGCTGGGCTGGCCTGGCAGACGCTGGGTGGGGCAAGCTGTATCCTGGAGGCGTTCGTGCCCTTCGCGCGCGAGCTCAGCGTGCTCGGCGTCCGCGGGCGCGAGGGCCAAACCGCCTTCTATCCGCTCGTTGAGAACGAGCACCGCGACGGAATCTTGCGCCTGACGTGGGCGCCCGCCACGCAGCTCGACGCCGCATTGACGGCGCAAGCCGAGAGCTACTCCGCGCGCCTGCTCGACCATCTAGGTTACGTGGGCGTGCTGGCGCTCGAGCTGTTCCAGGTGGGCAGTGAGCTCTTCGCGAACGAGATGGCACCGCGCGTCCACAACTCAGGACACTTTTCAATCGAGGGCGCCGTCACCAGCCAGTTCGAAAATCACGTACGCGCCATCACCGGTCTGCCGCTCGGTGTCACCGACGTGTCGAAGCCATGCGCCATGTTGAACCTCGTCGGTGCCATGCCCAGGCCCGAAGCCGTCCTCGCCATCGCAGGCGCCAAGCTCCATCTGTACGGCAAGGCGCCACGCCCACGCCGCAAGGTCGGTCACATCACCCTCGTGGCGCCGGATGAAGAAGCGTTGAAGGCCCGCGTGCACGCGGCGAGCTCGCTGCCGGGGGTGCTGTGAAAGCGTGCATCGACGCGCGCAGCTAAGCCAAAGCTTGCGAGCCACGAGCTTCGCCCGCTGGTGAGCGCGCCGGGCGGTCGCCCGGGATTCCACGTGCGATGCTTCCGTGATACTCCGGAAGCACTGGTGAAGAGCTCGAGTGACCAGCCCCCGCCCTCAGCCGTCGCTGCGACGCGCGGCGAGGCAGTTGCGCCGTACGCGTTGGACCGCTGGGCCGTAACGGCGCGCGCTGCAACTACTGCAGCGATCATCGCCGTGGCCCTGGAGCTCGGCCGCTCGTTGTCCCTGCGTTCGCTCGCTACGCCTGAATACTTCTTCGCGAATCTCGTCAGCCCGGGCGTCCGGCGCCGACTCATGATCCGGTTGTGGCTGGCAGGGATCCTCGCTGTGGTGGCGATACTCGTTCACGTGCTGCGACGACGACGCGAGGCGGGTGCCGCCGAGCGCGCGCTCGACGCGGTTCGCTGCGTCGCGGTGCTGGCGCCGCTTTCGTTCGTGCCCGCGCTCATGAATTGGCGGCTGTGGCACGGGCGCGAGCTCATCTTCCTGCCACTAGCGCTCGGGCTGGCGCTGACTACGTGGGCCACGGCGCGGGCTTCACTGGTGGCGCTGGCGAGATTCAGGTTCGGTAGCGGCGCGCTCGACTTCATCAGGCGCCAGCAATCCTGGGTCGACCGAGCCGCGCTGCCGCTCGTGATCGTTGGCGCAGGCGCGTACGCCGCGTACTTCGGATATCACACCGTGGCCTGGCACCAAGCCGCGCAATCCGGCTGGGACCTCGCCATCGAAGACAATATTCTGTTCAACCTGTTGCACGGCGAGGCCTTCTTCAAGGCCTCGCCCATCTACGGACCTTCGGGCTCGCATTTTGGTCGCCATGCCACGCTGATAAGCTTCCTGCTGCTGCCGGCGTACGCGCTGCATCAGTCGCCCGCGACGTTGCTCGTCATTCAGGCGCTGGCGTTGGGCGCGGCTGCCGTACCGCTGTTCTTGTTCGCGCGGGGGCGCCTAGGTGCTCGCCTCGCGCTCTTGCTGGCCTTGGTGTACCTGCTGCATCCGGCGGTCCATGGCGCCAATCTCTACGAGTTTCACTACCTGAAGCTCGGCTTGCTACCGTTCTGGACAACGCTCTTTTTCCTCGATCGCGGGCGCTGGAAGGCGGCTTCCCTCTGCGCGCTGTTGACGGTGCTGGTGCGCGAAGACATCGCTGCTTGGGTCGCCCTGCTCGGAGCCTGGGCGGTGCTATGGGGGCGCGCCCCGCGCTGGGGTCTGAGCGTGGCCGCGCTCGCGACGCTGTACCTGCTGGTCATCAAGTTCGGCGTCATGCCGCAGTTCTCGCGTGGCGAGGACGAGCTCGTTCACATGTACAGCGAGCTGGTT
>DASQDA010000726.1:0-6837 GCA_035634435.1 Polyangiaceae bacterium | reverse complement strand
ACAAGTATTCGAAGCTGCAAAATGTGTCGTACTGATGGCCGTGCTCGATGAACACCACGCCCTCTTCGTAATAGAACCAAGGGGCGAACTCGATCTGCTCGGGCACTACGGCGGCGTGCTCGGCGAGCATGCGTTTGAATTCGTGTTGAACGGCTTCCCAGTGCCACTCCACGTCGTGATTGCCGCGCACGATGACCAGGGAGTTACCCGCTGCCACGAAATTGGCCAGGCTCTTCATCACCGCCGCTTCATGGTGCATCACGAGGCGCAGCTTGGCGAGAGTGTGATCGGGCGCGCTGCCCAGCCCGTGCACCAGCTCTTCGGCGTTGGGCGCGGTCTCGAGCCCTGCGTGCGTCATCACGCTCATGCCTGCGAAATCCATGAAATCACCGGCGATCACCAGGCGCCAGGGGCGGCCGCCCTGCTCGTTGGCACCGTAGAAGTCGAACAACGCGATCAGGGACGCGTCACGTTGCTGCGCCCAGGCCGCCCGGCAGGGGGCGTCCGGCTGCGCGTGATGCACGAGATCACTCCCCATGTGCAGGTCGGAGATGACGATCAGGTTGTGGGAAACCACCTTGAATGAGTATGCGCCAGAATCGATATTTCGCACGCGTTCTCTCGAAGCTTTGCCTGTCCCGAGTTGGTACGGTTTTATTTCGGCGCAAGCGGCGGCGCGCTGCAGACGCGCGCCGGCTCAAGGACGCGTAAGCGTGGTGCGCTTCGTTCGTTCTGCGCTGGAATCGGAGTTGCTGCGCGATGGTCGTTCTTTGGCAACCAGCGACCCCAGCACCCGTTGACCGACGCCCTTCGTCTTGCCGCGTACCGGCGCGACGTCGTAGCTCGTCACGCGCGTGCTCGGCACGCTGCCTTCGGCTCTCCAGCGAAAGGAATGCGGCAACATCGGGCGTCCCAGCAAGTACAGCGTGCTCGCGTCGTAGCCGTCCATCGGCGGCGTGGTGGTGCCGGTGCGATGGAAGAACGCAGGGTGGTGCGAGCCGCGATCGAGCTCCACGACCTCGCGACAGCCGACCTGCACGAGCGCCGCTGCCAGGCCATCACTGCTGTCGTGCTGCGCTCGTGCAACGATGACGCGTCCGTTCGGCGTGATGCACAGCGCCGCTCGAAGTCTCAGATCACCGCGCTCGCGCGCGCGGTCGAGGACCTTTCCGGCCTCGGCGAGCAGAGGCAGCTGCACTGCGTGGTGTCCCGGCGCCAACGCAACGCCGGAGCCCGGAAGCCGGAGCGTGGGAGCGGCGCCGTCCGCTAATACCAGCGTCGCATAGTGCGTCTTGAGCGGCGACAGGGCCTCGCTACCGTAGCCGAGGCCGTAACGGGTGGCGTCGGTGGTGTGTCCGAGACCGACGGCGCCAATCACGCGCGCGGCCTCGTCGCTCGAGAAACCCTGCGCCAGCCCGACCTTGCGCTCGCCCCCGAACTCACGCGTTCCGGCCCGCACCCGATAATCGACGCGTCCCTTCTCGATACTGAAGAGCTCCACCTCGAGGCTGCCCAGCGTTAGCTTTCCCTTGAAGATTCCGGGTAGCCACGCGGGCGTAGGCTGGCTGCCCGCGTCGGGAACCCAGGCGACCGCTGAGCCGTCGCGCGGCGTGGAGTCGCGCACCATGACGTAGAAGAAGTCCTTTGCGGACCAGCGCGCGTACTTGTCGGGCGCGATGCGCATGTCGTCGTGCGCCAGCCGCAGGGTCATGTTGCCACTCCGCGGGTCGCGGATGTCCGAATAGACGAAGCCGCAGTGACCAGGGTTCATATCGAGATGCATCGCGTAGGAACAGCCCGCCTGGTACAGCGCCTTGCCAAAGGTGCGGCCGTCGATTTCTGGTGCGAAGGCGTAATAGAGATGCCCGGCCGCGGTGACGCACACGGCCGTGCGCTGCGTCATCACGCTGGTGCCTTCCAGTTGCCAACCCCAGACTTGACGTCCCGTCGGGTTTGGGACTCCGTCTTCCACCAGCGGATCGAGGTTCTGTCGGAAAGAAACGACGTCGTTCGGGATGACTTCGGACTGCGGCCAGCTTCCGAGGCCGACCTCGCCCTGATCGTTGAGAATCAGTGACGCGCCACCGGCGACGGGCGGCAGCAGCACGCGGCCCTGGACCATCATCCCGTACTCGCCGTGGGTGGTCTTGAAGGCGCCATTGAAGGTTGCCACGACGCGTTCGTAAACGTTGGGGTCCCGCGGTAGACGGCCCTCCCCCGGCGGTCCGGTGGTGGGCTTCGGATCTTCGTACCCCGCCTGCATTCCCAGCTCGAGCTGGCGCATGTCCATGGCAATGAGCATCACCTTCGAATACGGCCGTTCGATATCGGGACGAATGAAGGTGCGCTGGAAGTAGGCAGGGGGTCTTCCGGCCTCCTCGAGCGTGCCGCGCATCGGTTTCAGGAAGCCATAGGTGACCGGCTCCCACTCACCCTCGCCGCGTTGCGGTTCTTGCCACAAGGAGGGGATGCGCGGCGGCGGCCAGGTGTCGGCGCTGGGGTCGAGCGCCGCGGGCTCCAACACACGGGCGCGCGGCTCGGCACCGTCTTCGCGCTGGGCGCGTTGCTCGGGCGCGGTGAACAGCGAATACGTTCTTCGCTTTACCTGGTCTCGCGCGCCGAACACCACCTTTTCGAGCCATGCAATCGGCTCGGGGCCCACCTCGGAGCGCACGCTATCGACGAGCCATAGAAGCCACGGCTTGTCACCGTGTGCCTCGGGACGGGCGCGAGCGGCGTATGCCTCGCCCCCGTCGGAGCTGCGCAAACGCCGTGGCTCGAGCTCGTACACCAGCCCGCGGCCCTGCTCGCCGAAGTCCACGTTCAGGCGTGTGCCGTCAAGCGTGAGCTTGGCTGAGCGGGCCGGCACATCGAGCACGAGATCAGTGCGGCCGACACCGCGCAGGCTGTCGGTCTCCTGGAAGGAGCTGAGCTGCAGCAGCCTTCGAGCAAGCCAGCTAGTCGGGCGATCGTGCTCGCGAATACCTTGCAGCTCGAGCACGCTGAGAGCCTGGATACGTCCGAAAGCCAGCGTGGCGAACACTGCGCGACTGCCGCTCAGCTCGAGACCGACGTCGTCCCCATGCGGCGTGCTCGTCAGATTCTTCGCCTGGGCCACGTGGATGGGCGAGCCGTCCAGCGTTACGCGCACGCGCGCACGGTACACGTCGTGCGGCGCGCCAGTACGTGGGGCAGCCATGAACAACACCCGGCGTCCGAACAGCGCATCCGACAGGAAGCCCACGCTGGGCTCCCAGGTGATGCTCGTTGGTGAAACCACCTGGCCCGTCGCCTCGCCCAGGAGGTCCGCCAACCCGGCGAGCGAACGGGTTGGCGGCCGCGGTGCTGCCCACGCAGCGCCAAACGCCACTGTAGCGGCAACCCCGAGCGCAATGGCTCGGCTGCGGAGGAAAGCGACGGGTCTCAGCATCGAGAAGCCGGGGAAGGGGTCGGTCCTAGCCAGGCCACCTGCGGTGCGCAAGGGTACGCCGGCTGGCGTCAGGTCCCGCCACAAAAGCGCGAGGCCCCTTGTGAGGTCTGCCGTCGACTGATACGGGAGGTTCTCTCGTGGTCAAGAGCAATTTAGGCATGCGCTTGCTCACGGCAGCCATTGCCGTGCCGCCGCTGCTATTGCTGCTCTTCAAGGGACCCTCATGGGGTTTCTTCTTGCTGGTTGCGCTGGTGGCGGGCCTGGCCGGGATCGAGCTGTTCCGGATGACACATCCGGGCGACGGCGTCGCTCAAGCGATCGGGGTGCTGTCGAGCCTCGTCGTGGCAGTTTCCCTTTATGTTTTTGGCGACGACTCCCGCGTGCTGATGAGCGTGCTCTTGGTCGTCCCCATCGTCGGCATGCTCGTGCCACTGCTCCGGCTGGGCGACATGGCGACTGCCGGCCTGCGCATGATGGCCAGTGTGGCCGGGCCGCTGTACTTGGGCGCGCCCCTGGCGGCGTTGTCGCTCTTGCGACGAGACTGCGGGCCGGACGGCCCAGGGTGGGTTCTGCTGACGCTGACGTTTGCCTGGCTCGCCGATACAGGTGGCTACTTTTTCGGCCGCTTTCTGGGTAAGACCAAGCTCTATCCAGCGGTGAGCCCCAAGAAAACGCGGGCTGGCTTCGTGGGCGCGCTCGTCGGCGCCGCAGCAGGAGCGCTCGGCGCTTGGGCCTGGTACCTACCCTCCATCGAGCTTGCGCAGGTGTTGCCGCTTGCGATCTTGGCCGGCGGTCTGGGACAGCTAGGCGATCTCGTGGAGTCCTTGCTGAAGCGGTCTACGGGGATCAAGGATTCCGGATCGCTCGTGCCGGGGCATGGCGGCATTCTCGATCGCATCGATGCGCTGCTCGTAGTCGCACCCACCGTGTATCTTTACGCGCGCTGGACCGGCATCGCGTCCTAGTCTCGGCGGCGCGCTCCTGGCCGCGCGGAATTCGTGAGCGGTCAAAGTACTTACAGCGTGGCGCCAGGCGGCCGCTGGTACACTCGAGGCAATACTCGAGGTTTTGATGAATGATTTGAGATCGTCCAGTCCGCCGAGCTCTCGCCAGCTGTCGTCCCTGGACGATAGCGGCAGGGCGCCAGCAGCGCCGCGTTACGAGTTTTTCAAGGTCATCCAGAGCTACCTGGAGTCCGCGGCCAAGCTTGCGGGCATCCCGGAGCACGTGCGACTCATTCTCAGCCAGCCCAAGGCCGAGATTATCGTGAACTTCCCGGTGCTGATGGACAACGGCCACTACCGGCTGTTCAAGGGGTATCGCATCCAGCACAACAACATCGCCGGTCCCTACAAGGGCGGCATGCGTTTCCATGAAGATGCATCGCTCGATGACTTCAAGGCGCTGGCGGCAATGATGACCTGGAAATGTGCGCTCATGGGTTTGCCCTTTGGGGGCGGCAAAGGCGGCATCAAGTTCAACCCGCGCGGTGTCTCACGGTCCGAGCTGAGCCGCATCACGCGCAGGTTTTTCCACGCGCTTGGCTCTAACATCGGGCCTGACTACGACATTCCCGCTCCCGACGTCGGCACGAACGCTCAGACCATGGCCTGGGCCCTGGACACCTACATGAACACCGTAGGGCTCACCAGCAAGCAAGCCGTCTTGGGTGTGGTCACGGGTAAGCCGCTGAGCTGCGGTGGCACGTTCGGCCGCGAGAAGGCGACAGGGCAGGGGCTCGTGCATTGCATTCGCAACTGGGCCGAGCGAAACAAGTTCGATCTGCAAGGCAAGAAGCTCATCTTGCAAGGCTTCGGCAATGTAGGCTCACACGCGGCCGTGCTGCTGAGTCACCTGGGCGTTTCGCTGGTTGCAGTGGGCGATCACACGGGTTACCTGTGCAATCCCGAAGGCTTCAACTCCTACCGGCTGAAGCGTTACGTGGAGCAACAGGGCAGCATCGCTGGATATCCGAACGGCGGGAGCATGTCGCGCGAAGAGTTCTTCGCGTTTCCTGCCGACCTCTTCATACCCGCGGCACTCGAGAATCAGGTGGGCACCGCCGAGGCCGAGGCGCTGCAAGTGCGCTTGGTCGCAGAGGGAGCCAACGGACCCTGCTCACCGGAAGGCGAGGAAGTGCTGCGTCGTCGCGGCATCGAGATCTTGCCGGACGTGCTCGCCAACGCCGGCGGGGTGACGGTGAGTTACTACGAATGGGTGCAGAATCGACGTAGCGAGCAATGGAGCCTGGAAGAGGTCGACGAGCGCCTAGAACGCGCGATGGCCGACGCTTACGAGCGCATGGAACGCTTTGCCGAGACGCACGCGTGTGATTATCGCCTGGCGTGCTACGGCGTCGCGCTCGAGCGCCTGGCCAGGGCCTACGTCGACCGCGAGATCTTCCCTTGAAATGACCAAGCCCAGCGCGCTCGGGCAGCGTCACTCTGACGCTGCCCGTCGCGTGGCACTTGGCGCTTCACATCTGAGCCGCGTCCATCAGGGTCTTCAAGCGCCGCATCGCGCGCGAGTGCAGCTGCGAGATGCGAGGCTCACTCACACCAAGCTCCGCCCCGAGGTCCTTGAACTTGACGCCCTTGAAGTAATGGGCGGAGACGATGTGGCGCTCGCGTTCCGGAAGCTGCTCGACGGCCTTGGCCAGGGTCTCCTGGGTGAACTTCGCAGCTACCGCCGTCTCGCTGGAGGCCATGTCGCTCAAACAACGTGACTGCTCCCATTCGCTCACATCGTCGAGGCGCACGACCGCAGGCGGTGGCACGTACTCACCCGACTCGGCCGAGGCATTGGCAGCCGCTGCTCGAGCGCGGCGTGGAAGCCAGTCTTGCGCGCGCAGCTCGTCCAGGATGGCGCCCCGCACCCGCACGCGGACGTACCACTCGAAGGTGTCACCCGCCGTCTCGCCGTGGCGCCGGATCGCGTCCCAGAGGCCACTCATGCCCGCGGCCAGCAGATCCTCACGCAGCACGTTGCGCGGCAGCTTGCGCTGGAACCCGCCAGCAATCTTGCGAACCAAGGGCGAGTACTGCAGGAGCAGCTCTTGCGCGCGCCCCGACTCCAGCTCGGAACCCCGTGCTCGAACGGGGCGGTGCAACACGGGAGTCGCCGGGGCCGCAAGAGCAGGCCTGCGCGCCGCGTGGTTGCCGCTGCCGGCGCGGCGTCGCGCTCGCGGCGCGGCTTTCGCCTTGGTGCCACCCGCCCTCGGAAGCAGACTGGGGCGCGGAAACACACTCGTGCGCTCCGGGCTCTGGGGGGACGTCGAGGACTTGGTGCGGCGTAAAGCGGAAGTCGAGGCTGGCATATTTGGGCTCCGATTCTGATGGTTTGCACCCTCTGTGCCAGGTCCAAGTTACTGAACGATTTCAACAGCTTAATCTTTATTTGGCGGGTCT
>DASQDA010000725.1:0-3004 GCA_035634435.1 Polyangiaceae bacterium | reverse complement strand
TGGCCACGTTCGAGCGCTTCGCCGCGGCAATGAAGCGCTGCTTGGCGATCTCGAGATCGAGGCTCTGCCGGACCGCTTCGGCCTCGAGCGTCTCGATGGGCAGCTCCTTGCCAGCCGGCTCTGGCAGGCGAGTCACCGCGGCCCAGCCCGTTCCGCGCCCCCCGAGGCCCAGCAACGCGTTCAGCCGCTCGCGCGCCGCCGCGACGTTGCGCTCGGCACGCTGGTAGCTGAGCCGTGCTTCGAGCGCGACACTCTGCTGCGTCGCGCGTTCGAGCTCGGTGATGTTGCCCGCCTCCCGCAAGCGGTGGGCCAGCTCGGCCGAGGCCCCGAGCGCCTGCTGCACGGTTCCGCGCAGCTCGAGCTGCTGCAGCGCCGCCTGTAGCTCGAAGAAAGCCGCACGCGTTTCGAACGCGTGATCGAGGATAGCGGCCACCGCCTCCAACCTCGCCGCTTCCACACCTGCCGCGGCAGCGGCTCCGCGTGACAACACCAGCAAGAGCTCAGTCAGGTCGATCATGGCCCCGACTTCGAGCTCTGGATCGCCCTCGCTGCCAAAGCGCAGCGCACCTTCGAGCGTCGGGTTCGGTAGCCGGCGCACCCCCGAAAGCCCCGCGCGAGCGATTGCCAGCTGCTCGAGGCTCCCGCGCAAGCCGCGGTTGTTGAGCAGCGCCACCTGCACGGCGGCCTCCGCCGTCAGTGGGCGCGCTAGCAACGCGCTCACATCGCGCGGCAGCGAAGCACGAGCGAGCCCCGCCTGGCGCTGGCGCGCGTCCGCGGCGCTGTGCAGCGCGGACTCGTCGATGCTGGTGGACACACAGCCAAACGACAGCACGGCGGCCAGAGCCAACGACCTGTCCGCCACTACTTGCCACCTTTACGCGGGACCAGGTTCATACCGCAAATCGGGCAGCGTTCCGGCTTGTCGCGGACGACCTCCGGATGCATCGGGCAGCCATAGTGCGCGGCAGGCGTGTCGGCGCTCGGCTGCCTGGCTGTGTCGGGGTCGGGGGCTTCACGCGTGGGTGCCTGTCCGGGGTGTCCAGCGCTCTCGTGGCTGCCCGCTTGATGGCCGGGTCCGGCGTGCTCACCTGTCGCCCTGGACGACGGCGGCGGAGTTGCATCGACGCTGCCGCTCGGTTCCGCACCAAGAGCGCTGATGCTGCTCAGGCGACCCGGGCTCGCCCCCGGATGACCCGGGTGGCTCGTTGGTACCGACCAGGCGCTGCCGACGCAGCCCGAGACGGCCACGCAGCACGCGGCGACACACGCCACGCTCCGGCGACTTCGCAAATCGAGCTTAGACATCGCCTTGCTCCGCTCAGACCTTGATCCCATCGCGCTGCATATCCTCGGGCCGAGCTTTGTCCGCCACGGTTCCCGGGGGGTGCTGGTACCAACCCGGATCGGCATGGCGATTGGCGAGCTTATCGCGAACCTTGAGCACGGTGAACATGCCGCCCATGGTGATGTAGTCGAAGGGTCCTTTCGCGCCAACCATCGGGATGCTGTTGTCCGGCACTTTCATGCCCATCTCACCCATGTCGGCCATGCCGGTCTGTCCCATGGTCATGTATCCCGGTAACAGTGGGCGCATGCGACGATCGAGATTGCCCGGTTTGACCCCGATCATGTTCGGCATGTCGTGCCCCATCTGATTCATCACGTGGTGTGTCATGTGACAGTGCAGCGCCCAATCGCCCGGCGCGTCGGCGACGAGCTCGATATCGCGGGTTGCACCCGTCGGCACCAGAACCGTCGTTTCGGGGCGCTGTGCGGAGGGCGGAATCGGCCCGCCGTCGGTGCCGACGACACGGAAGTGGTAGCCGTGAAGGTGTATCGGATGATGATCCATCGCGCTCAGATTGCCGAAGCGAATGCGCACCCGCTCCCCACGCTCACACACCAGCGGAGCCGTTGCGGGGAACGCCTTTGCGTTCATGGTCAATACGTTGAAGTCCGTCATCTCGTTGGGATCGGGACGTGAGGTGCCCGGCTGGATGTCCCATTCGCTGAGCATGATGACGAAGTCACGATCGACCTTGTATCCGGCGCTGGGGCGCCGCGGATGCACCACGATCATGCCCATCAAGCCGAGCGCCATCTGCGTCATCTCATCGTGATGCGAGTGGTACATGAGCGTTCCGTGCTGGCGGAACGTCCATTCGTACTTGTAGGTCTCACCCGGCTGGATCGAGCGCTGATTGAGGCCGCCCACGCCGTCCATGCCGTTCGGCAGAAACACACCGTGCCAGTGCACGGTGGTGGGCGCGATGAGCTTGTTGGTGACGTAGACCCGCACCCGGTCGCCCTCCACGGCTTCCAGGGTGGGGCCGTGGACGCGTCCGTTGTAACCCCAGCAGAGTGCCTTCAGCCCTGGAGCGAACTCGTGCCATAGTTCTTCGGCAACCAGGTGGAAGACCTTGACGCCGTCCACCACCTTGAAGGGCAGCGTGGCTCCGTCGGGTGTCACGGTTGGCGCGTAGTCGCGGCCCGGCTCACCCGGTGGTTGCGGCGGAATGTCCAATGAGCCCCCGCTCGAGGACCTCGCAAAGCCGTGTCCCGTCACGTCGAGCTGGTTTGCCTGCGCCCTGTTGCCAAGAACGAGCGCTCCCGTTGCGGCGGCTGCGCCGGTGGCCAGTGCTTCACGTCGTGTGACCATTCTGCTGCTCCGATTGGGAAATTGAGGACGGGCCGCGCCATCTGGGCTGCTGACGCGCCACCGTCACCTCCATTACACCCGCCAGAGCCGCGGCGTTTCTCGGCGCGCCGCCGCGGCCGCGCCGGGCCGTCATCTGCGAGCGCCTGTTCGCCTGAAGCTGTAATGTGGCGCCATCTCACGCCACTGACTCCCAGCGCGGTCGGAGCACTCAAGCTGGGGGATCGCGCAGGAGATCCAGATGAGTATTCATGCCCACTCACTCTCGTGTTGCGCCGCTCTGGCCTTCGCGACCCTTCTGACGGCCTGTGGGGGCCCCTTCGACGACGTCATCGAGGATATCGTTCG
>DASQDA010000724.1:0-14971 GCA_035634435.1 Polyangiaceae bacterium | reverse complement strand
ATTGGCCTCGAGCCGTTCCAGTTGCGAATCCGCCACGAAAATGACGCCATCCACGCCCTTCAAGATGAGCTTGCGACTGGCGTCGTAGAACACCTGTCCCGGCACGGTGTAAAGATGGAAGCGCGTCTTGAACCCGCGGATTTCACCCAGCGACAGCGGCAGAAAGTCGAAGAAGAGCGTGCGCTCCGTCTCCGTCGCCAGGCTTATCATCTTGCCCTTGGCATCCGGATTCGTCCGCTCGTAGATGTACTGTAAGTTCGTCGTTTTGCCGCAGAGCCCGGGACCGTAATAGACGATCTTGCAATTGATCTCCCGGGCCATGTAGTTGATGAAGCTCATCGCCCACTGCCTCAGTCGTTGAAGAGGTTGTCGATGTCTTCGTCGGTAATCTCGGCGAACGGAGAGTCGCCGGGAGCCTGAACCTTGCTGAGCAAGGCCTCGAACACCCGGTTCAGCTCGTCGCTGGCCTTGCGGACCCGCAAGCGAACGAGTCCCAAGCTCGACTTGGAATCGAAGATCACCACCAGGATCACGCGATTGCCCACCAGCTGTATGTGGATGTTCGCGCGCTCGCCCTCGTGAAACTGCGTGGTGAACTCGTTCTCGCGCAAGATCTTCGCGATGCCCCCGGTGGCGGCGATGTTGCCCGCCGTGAGGGATGCGAGCGAGGTGGTGTCGATGTTCTCCACCTCTCCACTGGCGGCGATCAGTTGCCCATTCTTGTCGACGATGAAGACGACCTTGGCGTTCGCTTCCCGCACCAAACGATCCACGACCGTTTGGATCTGGTTGAACTCCTCTTCGTACATCACCATCTGGGGGTTAGCCATCTCGTCCTCCGAGAGCCCCTGGACTGGTCTCTCCGTGCCCCCGCTCCAGACGGGGGTCCTCCAAAGCAAATCGGCCCTGCCCTGGAATAGCGGTGCCGCAAATCCGTTAAAGCCTACCTAGGGTTTGAAGCCTAACTCGGGTCCAAGACTTCTATATGACCGCACCGGTGCCAGCAAGCCCCATCATCGGCCGCCTTCACGCCGTGAGCAGCAAGCTCGATCCGCTCAGCCCCGCATGGCGTCCGAGCCTCTGGAGAGCCGGCACTTGCACCGGGTGCCACTCCCAGCTACCCGAAGGCGGTCAAGGTAGTCCCGAAACCTTCACCAGCGGGCCGACCCGCTCGCGCGCGCCGCAGGGGGCGCTTTCAATGTGGCAGTGTGACCGCTCCCGCGCGGCCGCAAACGCTCCGTCGCTCTAGCTCCGAGAACTGGCTCGCTCCTCATGATGTTACCTAACACCGGGCGCAAACCGGGCTGGCTCGCGCTGGTCGTCACGCTGGTCGCTCTCTTCACCGGCGCGATCGCCCAGGCGAGTCCGTCGCGTTTTCATCCGGACTTGGCCAAGGCGCTGAGCGAGCTCGATCGCGCCCGTGGCCCCGAAGCCTACGCCGCCCTACGTCAGGTGTGGGACACCTGGAACCGTGCGGATCCGACACATGTCGAGGAGGCGCTCGCTCAGGCCAGCACGACGCAGGACCTTGCTCCGCACGTGCGTGCCTACGCAGCAACGCTCGGTGCTTACGCCAGGGTCCGACGCGGCGATGTGTCCGCAGCCAAACAGCGCCTGAAGCAGCTGGGGTACGTGGACCAGTGGTGGATTGTCGGGCCCTTCGACAACGAGGGAAAAGCGGGCCTCTTGGCCAGTCACGGCCCGGAGGCAGATCTGACCACGCCGCTGTCACCTGCCAAGGCTTACACGGGCAAGGAGCGGCCGGTCCGATACCGTGCCGTGCCCGACGCGTTCCCTTACGGTTTTCTCGATCTGGGCGCGCTCGTGAGACCGGAGGCCAAGGTGTGCGTGTTCGCGGCCACCTTCGTGAGCGGTGAGCCTGCGCAGCGGGGCACGCGGCGCATGAGCGCCTGGGTGGGCAGCGGCGGCGCGTTTCGTCTGTTTTGGAATGGCATCGAGCGATACACCCACGACGTCTACTCGCGGCACGACTTCGATCGCGTTGCCGTTCCGCTGGAGCTCCACCCTGGATCGAACCTGCTGGTGCTCAAGCTGTGTGGCGAGGACGCAGCGCCCATCATCTCGGTAAGGCTCGCCGACGAACGCGGCGCCCCGGATAGCCGCTTGCGCTTTTCGAACGACCTGGCGAATGCCTCGCCGGCGGCGGAGCTGGCCGCGAGCCTGGCCAAGAACGGGGCCAACAAGGCCAAGGCCGACGTCGCGGGCCTCGAAGGGCCACTGCAAAGCTTCGAGCGCCTCACCGCGACACGCAACGCTTCCGCTGCCGCGCTCGAGTCTTACGCCCGCTATCTCGACCAGACCGACGGTGATGATCCGGCGCTGCACCTGGCGCGGGACCTGGCGCGCCGCGCCGCCGAGAAGGAACCGACCATCGCGCGCCACCTGCTTGCCGGCAAGCTTGCCGAGGACCAGAACCAAGCCGGCGAGTGGATCGGCCGCGCCGAACAGCTCATGGCTCGGCAAGCGAAGCCCGAGCGCGACGTGTTGCTCGCGCGTGCCTGGCACCGACGCCACAGCCCGAACTTCCGCGACGCCTTGCCGTACTTCGATGCCGCGCTCGAGCTCGACCCCACGAACTTGCAAGCGTTGCGCGGTCGCCTCGAGCTCTACAACCTGGCCGGGCTGCCCCGCACGGCGCTCGCGACCATCGAGCGGGCCGTGGAGCAAAGCCCAACCTCGGTTGGCCTTCTCGGCCTTTACTCGGCGCAGCTGCGCGCGCTCGGTCGCGCCAGCGACGCCGCTGACGTCGAAGCTCGCTATCACGGGCTGCGCTTCGACGATTCGAGTTACGTCGCGGCCCAGCTCGAGCTCGGGCTCAACCGGCGCGACACCGCCGCCGCGGAGCGCTGGGCCGAGCGCTTGATAGCGATGCAACCGCATGACCCCTGGGCTCTCGGGGTTGCCGCGCGAGCCTTCCGCCGCCTCGCACAACCCGAGCGCGCGATCGCGACGCAACGTCTAGCGCTGGCCCTGGCGCCCGAGGACGTCGGCAGCTTGCGCTCCTTGGCCGACCTGCACGGTGAGCTCGGCCAGTCCAACGAACAGCTGACCCTGCTGCGCGACATTCTCCGCATCCGTCCGCAGGACCGCCAGGTGCGGCAGTACATCGACAACCTGGAGCCCGAGAAGCCGCGCCCGGACGAGGCCTACGCCTGGAACGCCAGTCGATTCCTGTTCTTGCGCCACGCGCCGGGGCGCGGTCAAAATCGTCGCACGCTGCGGGATCTGAACGTCTCGACCGTCTTCCAGAATGGCCTGTCGAGCAAGTTTCGTCAGGTCGTGTTTCAGCCGCTGACCGACGCCGCCGCCGCGCAAGACCGGCAATACGCCTTTGCTTACGAAGGCGACAGCCAGGTCGTGCAGCTACGCGGCGCCAAGGTGTATCGCAAAAACGGCAAGATTGACGAGGCGATCGAGTGGGGAGAAGGGCCGTCGGACGATCCCACGATCGCGACCTACACCTCGGCGCGCACCTTCTATATCCAATTCCCGCGCCTCGAGGCCGGCGACGTCGTGGAGCTGCGTTACCGCATCGACGATGTCACACCGCGCAACGAGTTTGCCGACTACTTCGGCGAGGTCGTGTACCTGCAGGGCTTCGAGCCCGTGCAGAACAGCGAGTACGTCCTCATCACGCCCAGGTCCCGCAAGCTCTGGTTCGACGCTCGCGTCCCCGGCTTGCGCCACAGTGAAAGCAGCGTCGGAACGCAGCACATCCATCACTTCTTCGCCAAGGAGGTGCCGCCGCTGCAGCCCGAGCCCGCCATGCCGCCGGCGCCGGAGATTTTGGGCTTCGTGCATGTATCGACCTACGAGAGCTGGAAAGACCTGGGGCGCTGGTACTGGGGGCTCATCCGCGACCAGTTCGACCTGGACGACGAGACGCGCAAGCTCGCCCGCCGCATAGCGGAAGGCAAAAAAACCGACCTGGAGAAGGTCACCGCCGTCTACGATTGGGTGACGCAGAACACTCGCTACGTCGCGCTCGAGTTCGGCATCTACGGCTACAAGCCCCGCCGCTGCGTGCAAACGGTGGCGCGCGGCTGGGGTGACTGCAAGGACAAGGCCACGGTCATCACGACGCTGCTCAAAGAGCTGGGCATCCCTTCGACGATCGTGGTCTTGCGCACGCAGTCGCGCGGTGACTTCCCGTCGAAGCTGCCGAGCTTTGCTCCCTTCGACCACGCCATCGCGTTCGTCCCCTCGCTCGGCCTCTACCTGGACGGAACCGCGGAACACACCGGTGTGGACGAGCTGCCACGCATGGACCTTGGCGCGCTTGGATTGCTCGTGAACCAGGGCGACGCCAAGCTCACCCAGCTTCCCGCCGCCGATCCGGAAAAGAACTTCGTGCGGCGGGCCGTGGTCGCCAAGCTGTCGCCGTCGGGCGACGCCAAGCTGGAGATGACCTACACGACGGGCGGTTTCGTGTCCGCGGATTGGCGCCGTCGGTACCATGCACAGTCCACGCTGCGCGATCGGGTCAACAGCGATCTGGGCGGCGAATACCCCGGCTTCGAGATCGCCGCTGGACCGCACGGCATCGAGACCAGCAATCTGGGCGATGCTTCCGCGCCCGTGCGTGTTCACGTGCGGGGTCGCGCGGCGACCTTCGCGCGCCGTGAGGGCAACGAGCTCTCGATGCCCGTGACGTCCAGCTTGCGGCTGACACCTACCTTTGCTTCGCTCTCCGCGAGGACTCAAGACGTGGTGACCCAAGGCTTCTCCACCACCGAAGACTCCGTGACCGTGGAGCTGCCACCAGGCGCGCAGATCGTCTCGGCTCCCGTGACAACGCGGGGCGAGAGCCCGTTCGGCTCCTATTCGGTGGAGGTGACCAGCGAAAAGGACCAGGTGCGGGTCAAGAGCCGCATCGCGGTGAGAGTGGCCCGGATCTCGCCGGCGGAGTACCCCAAGTGGAAGCGGTTCTGCGAAGAAGCCGATCGCGCGCTGACGCCGCGGCTGGTGGTGCGACCGTGAGAGCGAAGCTCTCCCAGCTTGGCGCGGTAGCGCTGCTCGCGTGCGCGACGGCGTGCGCCCCGAAGCCCAGCTCCAGCGGGGCGCGCACGCCGGTGGCCGAGCTGCGCGGCGCGGGGGAGAAATCGCGCGATCCCGACGTCATCGCACAGTGGCTCCTGGGCGAGCTCATTGCTCCCGGCGGAAACGCCAAAGAGGCAGCACGGGCGCGCTCGGCGTTGGGCGCTCAAGGCGGCGGCATGCTCGCCCATCTGGCGCGCGGCATCGACGACGGGCTGCACGGTAGGCTCCGGGGCGCCTCGGAGCACTACATGCGAGCGCTGCGTGCCGCGCGCGAATCGAACGACGCCCATGCGCCGCTCATCGCCTGGTTCGCGGTGCAGCAGGCAATGACGTTCCGTCACGTCGACCCGACCTTGTTCGAGCGCTGGCGGCCCTTCATCGAGGCGGCGCTGGCCGACCCCCGCAGTATCGGTTGGCGCGCGCGGGCTCAGCTCGGGGAGCTCTGGCAGGAAGGGGCTCTCGCCGAAGGTGCAGCGGACGTGCTCGATAAGAGCGCCAAGCTGCATGGTTGTGCCAGCGCCGTTCGTCTGGCGGGCCCCTTCGGGCGGCAGGCGCAGAGCGACACCACTCGCAGCTTCCCCGCCGAGCAACCCGGTATCTGGCCGAGCCGCTTCCCCTCGGACCCCGCCGCTGGTGAGCCACCCGAGCTCCTGGAAACCGAGCGTGATGGCTGCTTGGTGAGCACCAAAGAGGCCGCCCCCGAGGGCATCTATTACGCGGAGACGTTCTTCACCCTGAGCGCTCCCGCCGAGATCTTACTGGCGGTGCAGGGCGCATACGGCGTGTGGCTGAACGATTGGCGGGTGCTCGAGCGCGACACCCGGGAGTGGGGCAGCTGGCCGCGCTTCGGCGTGGCAATGACGTTACCCGCCGGCCGTCATCGCGTGGTCGCGCGACTGGCCGACGCCGTCACCTCCGTGCGGCTTCTGCGGCCTGACGGCGCGCCCCTGCAGGTTGAGGCGAGCATCGACGCGAGCCTGCCTTATAGCCTGGCGAAGCCCAAGCTGCTGGCAAACGCCAACGTGCTCGATCCGTACCTGGCAGGCGGGAAACTGCGTCAGCCGGAGAGCGACCTCCTGCGTTTCGTGGCCGCCACGCTGGCGAGCGCGGAGTCGCAACACGACGTCGCCAACGTGCTGCTCGAGCCGCTCTTGGCGAGGCCAGAGCAGGCAACCGGCCCGGTGCTGGCGCTGTCGGCGCTGTTCACCAGCGCGGACCCCATTTTCTCCGACAGTCAACGGCGTGATCTCGTACGCGAGCTCCAGGAGCGCGCGGTGCGCCACGACCCGGCGCTCTGGCATCCGCGACTTCTGCTTGCGTTGATCGAGTCCGAGCGGCAAGGCATGCCCGAGGCCGCGCGCGAGGTCCGCAAGCTCGTGCACGCCTTTCCAGACGTCCCCGCCATCACCAGTGAGCTCTTGCGGCTGTACTCCGAGCTCGGGTGGAAGGCGGAGTACGCCGAGGCCGCGCTGGCCCTGGCGCAACGTTTTCCCGAGGACCCCGCAGCGCTGGAGCCAGCGGTGGAGGTCCTGGACGGGCGCGGCCGTAGCGCCGAGGCCGACGCTCTCGCGCTGCGGATTCAGAAGCTCGACCCCGACCGCGAGGTGCGGTTGGTGCGCGCACTTGCTCGCCAGGACTACCAGCTCGCCCTGCAGGAGCTCAAGCGGATTGGCGAGCGCCGTCCGGAGCGCAAGGACATCGTCGAGCGTGTTTACGACGTGATGGTGCGCGCGGGTAACGAGGGCGAGACTTGGAAAAAGCTCGAGGCAGCCATCCTGCAGGACCCAAAGAGCGAGAAGGCGCGGCTCGACCTGGCCGACGCGCGGCTTGCCGAGGGCAAACACGACGCGCTGGTGCGGGCGCTGCTCGACGCGGTCGAGAACGGCGCTCCTTCGGGGCGACTCGAAGAGGCGCTCGATCTCGTCGAAGGCGTGAGCGAGCTCGAGCCCTACCGACATCGCGCCAAGGACGTCATCGCCGAGTACGAGCGCGCGGGTAAAGAGCTCGCGGGCACCGCGGCGCGCGTGCTCGACTACTCCGTGGTGTGGGTGCACGCCGACGGTTCGAGCCGCATGCTCGAGCACGAGATCATCCGCGTGCAAAGCGCGGAGGCCATCACTGAAATGGCGGAGCAGCAGGTCGGTCCCGGGCTCATGCTCCATATCCGCGTCATCAAGAAAGATGGGCGTATCCTGGAGCCGGAGCTCGTCGAGGGAAAGCCGACGCTCACGATGCCGCACCTGGAGCTTGGCGACTACATCGAGACGGAGCGCATCGAGAGCCAGCCGGGAGACGGCCAGCGCGGAGCTCGCTTCTATGGTCCCCGCTGGTACTTCCGCGAGGAAAACATCGCTTACGCGCGCAGCGAGTTCGTCGTCATCTCCCCGAAGAGCAAGCCGCTCCAGATCGAGACGCGCAACGGGGTCCAGGACCCGGAGCTGACGGAGGACGGGGCCCTGGTGGTGCGCCGCTGGCGCGTCGACCACAGCCCGGCAGCGCCCGTGGAGCCATTCGGTGCTCCCGTCGTGGAGTTCTTGCCCAGCGTTCAGGTTGGCTGGGGCGTCTCGCTTCCCCGCTCCATGGAAGCCATGGCGGACGCTTCCGTCGACATGACCCCGGTGGACCCGCGCATCTTGCGCATCGCCGAGCGCATCGTCGAAGGCGTGCCGGCGGGCGCGCGCGAGGAACGCGCCAAACGCCTGTACCGCTGGCTCGTCGCCAACGTCGAGGAGGGCGAGGAGAGCGACGGGCGACGCGTCATCATCGGTCGCAACGGCAACCTGTGGCGCGGCTACATCATGCTATGTCGCGCGCTCGGAATTCCCATCGAGTACGCGGTAGGGCAGAGTCGCTTGTCGTTGCCCCCGAGTGGGCCTTTCTCCGAGGCCACGCTCTACACGATGCCGCTCTTGCGGGTGACCACGGAGAAGGGCGACGTCTGGCTGACGCTTGGCAGCAAGTACGCTCCGTTCGGCAGCGTCCCGGCGGACGTGCGCGGGATGCCCGCTTATGCGCTGACGGAATCGGGGCCGCGCGCGTTGCGGGTACCCAAGGAGGGCCTCGAGGACCGCGTCGACTACACCGGAGACGTGCGTCTGGCGAGCGACGGGTCGGCGAGCGTGGAGCTGGTGCAGACCATGCACGGCAAGTACGCCACGGCGCTGCGCGGCGCGCTCTCGGAGATGCCCACGACGCAGATCCGCGACGTCATCGAATCGAAGCTTCTGGGCTACGCGCTACGTGGCGCACGGCTGGACAAACATCGCGTCGACCATCTGAACGAGCCGGAAAAGCCGCTGATCATCCGGACCACCTCACGGGTACCCGCCTTCGCCCAGGTGGCAGGCAGTGTGCTGTTGGTGGCGCCGCCGTTCTCCCCACGTATCGGGCAGCTCGCCGCTTTGCCGGCCCGCCACACGCCACTGCTCGTCGCCGACTCCACGGAGCAGCGCATCTTGTTGCGCGTGCACCTGCCCGAGGGCGCACGCGTCTCGACGGCGTTTGCGCCCGTCGACATCGCCGACGCCAGCCGCCGCATCTTGCTGCGCGACCGTGTGGAAGGCGGCGACGTCATCCTCGACCGCCGCATCACGCTGCCGGCTGGGCGCGTGCAGGTCACTGACTACCCGAAGTTCTTGATGTTCGCGCGTACTGCCGACGACGCGCTGTCCGCTAGCGTTCGCGTGCGGCTCGGCGGTTGAGCCCGGCCGAGCGCCTCACATCTCGCGGTTCGCGTCAGCGCGAACGCGCCGGCGGCGCCCGAGCAAGCTCAAGCCTGCCAGGGCAAGGCCCGCCCCCGCCCAACCACTCACGCCACCGCCGGGGGTGGGAACGCTGCACGCGCTGCCGCCCGCGTCCCGCACGAACTTGTTGCCGCGCACGGCGCTATTGACGCCCCCTCCACCGCCGTTGCCGCTACCCGCCTGGCTGTCCTCGCCGCCCGAGGCGGAGCCGCCTTCGCCAGGCTCGTTGTCGGCGCCGGCTTCGCCCGTCGCGTCCGTTCCGCCCGCACCCCCGTCCGTGACGTTGGTCACGCAGATGCCGCGGATCGAGCAGCGCCCGCTGTCCGCCTCGCACGGTGTGCCGGCTGGGAGCCGCCGATCGCTGCAGGTCCCGGTGTCGGGGTCACAAGCACCCGCTTCGTGGCAATCGTCGAGCGGAGCGCACTCCGCGGCGGTGCCGACGCACTCGCCGGCATCACAGTGATCAGCCTCGGTGCAGGCATCCCCGTCTCCGCACGGCAGCTCGTCATTGTTCGTGAAGGTGCAACCGGTGCTCGCGTCGCAAGCGTCGTCGGTGCACGGATTGCCGTCGTCGCACACCACCGCGGTGCCACCAGCGCACACGCCGTTCGCATTGCAGGTCTGCCCGGTCATGCACTTGTCGACATTGCAGTCGACGTTCGGCACGGGAACGGTGGAACAGGCAGTGGCCCCGACCACGCAAACAGCGCGAGTGCAGGGATTCATGTCCTCGCACTGCGTGTTGCCAGCGGTGCCGGTGCACTTTCCTGCGCGGCATTCGCTAGCCGTGGTGCACGTGGTTCCGTCGTCGCAGGCCTGCCCATCGGGCAAGTCGCCGCTCACACAGCCCATGATTGGGTCGCAGGCGTCTTGACTGCAAGGCTCGCCGTCGTCGCAAACGAGCTGACCGGAGCCCGGCTGGCAAGCCCCATTGCGGCACTGGTCCTGGAGCGTGCAGGTGTTGCCATCGTTGCAAGGCGCGCTGTTGTTGACGTGCAGACAACCGCCGCTCGGGCTGCACGAGTCGTCCGTGCAAGGGTTGCGGTCGTCGCAGTCGAGCTCGGCGCCAGCCGTACACTTGGCCGCCTGACAGGTGCTGGTGCCGTTGCAGCGGTTGTTGTCGGCCTCGCAGGAGGTGCCGTTCGCGAGCGCTGGGTTGCTGCAGCGCCCGGCCAGGCACACGTCAGACGTGCAGGGGTTGAGGTCACTGCACGGCGCACAGGCGCCGCCCCCGGCGCCGCAGGCGCCCAGCGCCGTACCCGGTCGACAGGCGCCGTTCGCGTCGACGCAGCCAGTGCAGCACTTGCCGCCCGCGCAGGTGCCGCCGGCACACGCCACTCCGTCGGCGACGAGCTGCGTACCGCACACTCCGCCCCTGCAATACTCGGCGGTGCATTCGTTGCCGTCGTCCGGGCATTGCATGCAGCCGCCGCGCAGGTCGGCGCAGCCCGGCTGGCAGCAAACGTTGTTCGCACACACGCCTGCTTCCCCGCTCGGACGCGTGCAGGCCGCCCCCTCTTTGCGGAGGGCTTGCGGCTGACACACGCACGTGAGCCGATCGCAGAGGAACGACGCACAGTCGTTCGCAGGCGGACAGCGCGGGCAGATGCAGGCTTGCGCTTCACTCACCTCGTCGACGGCCTCCAGAGCGTCGCCGTCGCCCGTGGCGCAACTCGCGACCAGCAACGCGCCGACGGTGAGGGCGGAGAGATTGTAGAGCTGCTTGAGAACCCACGGCGTGTACCAATGCTGCATGTCGCTTCATTCCTCCCGATCGCCCGCAGAGGCGCCGCTCAAAACCGCCCGCTGACGCCGGCGCTCCCGAGCCCGACCCAGGGTCGGATGCTCGGCTGCAGCGTTGCGTGCTCCTTGTCATCACCCGAGCTCGCCAGGAAAAGCGCGGTTCCCGCCGCGACGCCCACGCCGCCCACGGCGAAGCCCACGATCGACAGCGTCATGGCGCTGCGCGCACTATCGTCCAGCTCGGCCGTGCGCCGCGCTTCGGGATCGTTCTCGCGACAGTCACCGGAGGCCGCACACTGCTCGAACGCTGCGTCCGCGTCGGCACGTTTGCTCTTCGAGCTGAGGAGAAAAATCGTGCCTATTCCCAGCCCGACGGCGCCGACGCCGAAAGCAGCGTAAGAGCCGATGCGCAGGCCACTCGTGCCACTTGCAGCCTCGCTGGTGGGCGCCGCAGGCGCTGGCTGAAGCTCCGGGCTCATGCCCACTTGCAGCGGAGCCACCTCATCTCCTGCTGGGGCTGGCAGCGGCTGCGTCGGTCGAACCGCCGCGGCCGCGTCCGGCTGTAGACGGAAGAGCACGGAGCGCTTTTCGCCGTCGCGCAGACGCACGACCTGAGGCTCCACGCGAAAACCGGGCGCAGACACCTCGATCTTGTGCTCGCCCGGATCCATCGGTCGTTGCACGCCGACCAGCACGGCAGGGATGGGTGCGCCGTCCACACGCACACTGACCTCCGTGACGTTGGTCGGCTCGAGCGTGATCGCGAGGCTGGCGATGCGCGGCTCCAGCGACTTCAGCTCGCGCTCCGCGCTCAGCTGCGCCTCACGGAACGCCGGCGGCGCCGTCTCGGACAGAACCTCGCGCGTGATCTTCAAATAAGACTCGCGCGCCTTGACCAGCTGCCCAAGCTTCTCCTGGGAGCGGCCCAAAAAAAGCAGATGAGGCGGGGCATGCATCAGGGTCTCGGCGCGCCCGAACAGATCGGCGGCCTCCTGGAAACGACCGCGGTTGAAGGCATCGGCGCCCTGAGTGGCGATGGAGCGCGCGGCCGCCCGTTGCTCGTCAGACTGCGCCGCGGCGAGCTCTGCGCTCCCGAGCATCCAGCCAATCACCGCTACGCCGAGACACCTCGACAACGTCCCTCGATACACTCGCAGCATGTCGACCGACGAGGCTAGCACGACGGATTTAGGAGAAGTCACGCCGATTGCTCACGTCCGCGGCAAACAAGACTTAAGGCGGATGTCGTACATGTCGCTCCGAGGCGTCACGTCGTGCGCCTATCTTACATGTCGGCGCCGCAGCGCCTGTCGTACGTGGCGACGCGTACGAGAGGCGCCACGAAGACGACGCTCACGCGCGAATCCATCTGCTCGCGAGCACGCGGCGCCGCCCTCAGCAACGCGGTTGTGTCGGCGTCGGTGCCCCGCACTCACAGCCAGCGCGCGGACGCTGGGCACGAGCACAGTGCGCTGGCGACGAGATCCGCCAGGAGCTCGTGTAGGTCCAAACGGAGAGGCGCGACAACACGAGCACCCGTGCGGGCGGCGTGCGCCGTCAGCCCGCTTCGGGGCAATCCAATACCTGCAGCAAACCGGCCCTTCCAGGCGGACGTTGTGGAGACGCTGGAATTCGGCCCGGCGTCGGCGGTAGAATGATCTGGTGCGACTTGGCGCCATGTCTTGGGGTAGCGCGCTGTGCTCAACGGCGCTGTCGCTCTCAGGCGCTTGCACCTTTCCACAGGAGGTGTCGCTCGGCAGCGATGCTGAGCCGCCCTCTGCTGAGCCGCCGGAGGCCGTGCCCCCACGCCTCGCGGCCGGTGGAGCGGGCGCAGGCGGCGCTGGTGGTGCAGGCGGGCTTGTCGCCGCAGGCGGCCTTGCGGGTGGTGCGGGAGCTGCGCCCGTCGAGCCGGTTCGCCCCAGCCCGGCGGCGTGCGGGATGAGTGTTGGCAACCAGGGAAACTGGGTGATGAGCAGCCCCTCGGAGCAGAGCATGGTCGCTGGGCTCGGTGGCGCTCTGAAGCCGGGCACGTACTACCTGGTGCGGCTCGTACATCATGGCAACAGGAGCTCGTGCTTCGACTCCAGCTACGCGATCGCTCAGACGCTGGAGCTCGGCGAAAGCGGAGGACAGGTCGTCAGCGACGATGTATCGCGCCGGCGCTGGGCGTCGCGTTTTACCTACGCAGTCAGCGGGAACACCATCCAGCTGGTTCAAAGCTGCACCGAGAGCTCGTCCGACCCCGACCGAGCACCCTTCGGTCCCTTCGAGACCTATACAGCCAGGGACGACCTACTCTCGCTGTTCAGCCGAACCTGTAGCTACCGGGCCGAGTACGCTTATTATGGGCCTCCGGTCGTCTGGCGTTGAGGACAGCACCGCCCGCGGCCCGCTGTTGCCGATCAGCGCGAGCCGACCTCCAGCAGCCGGGAGGCGCAGCGTGCCCGCCGCGTCGGTGTGCCTTGTCTGCGCGTTGGGCAGCAGCGCCGCGCGGGCGGATGCAGCGCCGCAGTTCAACTTGCGCTGGCTAGCACCAGCGGGCTGCGCGTCCGTCGATCAGGTGCGAGCTTCCGTGCTCGAGCTCGCCGGCACCGACGTGCCCGCGCCCGTGAACGCCTATGCGAGCATCAAGCAGACGCGTGAGGGCTTTCACCTATCACTCGTCACCTATCGCGCTGGGCAGCGCGGTCAGCGTGAGCTCGCGGCCCCGACGTGCGCTGCGCTGGTGGAGGCCGTCACCGTAATCTTGGCGATTGCGATCGATCCCGAGCTTCTCACGCGCTCCGAGCTGGCAAGCGCCGAGCCGCTGCGCGTGGATGCGCCCGCCCCCGAGGCCGCTTCGCTGGCGGCGCCGGAGACGTCGCCCGGGGGTGATGCCGCGCAAGCCCCAGCACAGCGCCCCGGGACCCCGCCGCCTGAGCTCGTTGCGGAAGACCGCAGCTTCGTTGGGAACGAGGGCTTCGCTTCGGGCGGCGGCGAGGGCAGCAGCACACAGGTGCTCGCCTCGCTGGCCGGTGCGGTCGAATCCGGCACGATGCCGGGGCTCGGCTTCGGATTCACTGCGCGCGTGGGTGGCCGCTTCGGCCGGTATCGGCTCGAGACACAGCTCTCACGTTATCTGTCGCGCAGGGCAACGGGCATGGATCCATCCAAGGGCGCAGAGTTGACGATCTCGTCCGTCGGCATGTGGGCTTGCTTCCGCGCAATTCCGGGGCGTGAGCTTGGGTCGTCGGCGCCGGGTGCGGGTTTCAAGGACTCGAACCCTCGCATCGAAGCGGGCCCGTGCCTCGGTGCAGAGCTGGGGCAACTGGACGCAATTGGCTTCGGCATCGCCTCACCGGCGCGCGGCCGCAGCAGCTACGCGGGTGCCGGCGGGGCGCTGCGCCTGGGGGCGACGGCGAACCCGTGGTTGAGCCTGGACCTGCGGCTGGAGGGCGTGATGCTCTTACACCGCCCGACCTTCGTGGTGGACGAGCTCGGACCCGTGCACCGCCCGGACGCGTGGTCCCTGCGCGCCTCGCTGGGTGCCGAGGTGTCGTTTCCTTGACGGATACGCTCAGCGCCCTGCACCAAGCATCGATGGGAGCTATGCCGCTCGTCGAGCCAGCCGCGGATAGTGGCCTGTCTGCTCTCGACTTCGAGAGCATTTACTCAGATCATTTCGACTTCATCTGGCGTTCGCTGCGGCGCTTGGGGGTGCGCGACTGCTCTATCGATGACGCCACCCAGGACGTCTTTTTGGTAGCCCACCAGCGTCTTCATACTTTCCGCGGCGAATCGACGCTGAAGACCTGGCTCTTCGGTATCGCCTACCGGGTGGCGCGCAAGCACCGCCCGACTCGCCCCGAGGCGCTGCTTGCCGACGATGCGCTCGAGGACACCGCCTGCCGAACCCCGCACGACATCACCGCGGAAGAGGAGTCGCGCCGGCTGTTGTACCGACTACTGCAGCAGATGGACGAGGATCGGCGAGCGGTCTTCATCCTGGCGGAGCTCGAGGACATGTCGGCTCCCGAAATTGCAGAGGCGCTCGGCACGAAGTTGAACACGGTCTATTCGCGGCTGCGACTAGCGCGAGCCGATTTCGAAGCACAGGTGCGGCGTCATCGCGCACAATTGCACTGGAGGACACGATGAGTGGTCTCGGTCCCGACGCGCGAGCGCTGATCGAGCGCGCGCGCTCCGTCGAGAATGCAACGCCCGCAGACCGCGAGCGCGTTCGCCAACGCCTGAGCGGCTTGCTCTCTGCCAGCGGGGTGATGCTGAGCGCTAGCGCCGCTCGCGCAGTCACGAGCAGTGCTCCCGTCAACGGCTCCGTCACCGCAAGCGTCGGAGCCAGCGGTGCCGCAGGCCCGAGCGGCACGGTGCTCGGGCTCAAAGCAGTGTGGATGCAAGCTACCGTATGGGCCTCGGCTGGCCTCGTG
>DASQDA010000723.1:0-5164 GCA_035634435.1 Polyangiaceae bacterium | reverse complement strand
CGGCATCCCGACGGACTGGGCCTCGCCAGAAAGTGGCGCTCCTTCGGACGCGGGCGGCGCGCAGGTCACGAGTGAGTTCATCGATGGTACCAATGGAGCCATGGGCTACGACGCGGCGCGCGTGCCGTGGCGCCTCGGGCTCGACGCCTGCAAGGGCGGTGGCAACACGGCCGCTCTCAAGTCCATCGTCGACTTCTTTGCCGCCAAGTACAACATGGGCGCCAGCATCGACCTGATGAAGGCCGGCTGGTACAAGAGCGCAAGCAGGGGCGGCATCCCGCATCCGATGTCCAAGGACCTGCAGGGATCCTACATCGGTCCGATCGGAGCGGGCGCCATGGCAATGAATAACAAGGTCATGCAGGAGCGCGCCTTCCGCGCGATCCTCGACATCCTCGAGAGCAACGACTTCAACGGCACCTACTTTCCCTCCACGGTGGGCCTGCTCACCGCCCTCATGATGAGCGGCAACTTCCCGACGCCCTGAGCGGCGGGTACGGCGGCTAAGCGAGCCGCGCTGTACACGAGCCTCGTCGGCCCCATGGGTTGGCGGGGCTCGGTTGCTTTGGAGGTGGCGGTGCGGTCCTCGTCTCGACAGCGCTAGTAGCGTCTGCCACGGTGCGCGGGCGGGAAGCCAAGAGCTCGTAGATGCAGTGGCCCGTGAGTCCTGACTTGATCAACAGCACCGAGCCGAGGCTGCTGAGCACGTGCCCCACACCCTCTGTCGCGTTGCCGAAGAAGGCATCGAAGTCTTTGGTCTCGTAGTCTCCCATCGCCGCGCGGCTCACGCTGACGAGGGACCGGGCCGCTTCGGCGAGACCTGCAACAGGGCGACGCTGGAAGTGTGATCGGATGAATTGGGGCGCGCGGGGGAAAGTGCGCGGCTCGAGCGTGGACGCTGGCGCGTCAGCGTCGATGGGCGGGGGAGCGGAAGCGGGCCACGCATGCGTCGGGCCGACGGCGGTGTGTTGGGCTATCAATGGCGCGCGGGCAATGTGCTCGATGGTGTCTTTCAGTGAGCTCTCGAACAGCGGCATGGTCAATATCGTGCCAATGGGCGACAAAGCAGCGAGCGGCCCTGTACGGCGAGCCTCGTCGGCCATGGGTAGGCTGGGCTCGGTTGCCTTGGGTGGGTAGTGATGATGGCGACGCCGTGCACTCGAGATGCGCGGAGAGGCTCTCGTCACCGCTCGTAAGGGGACATCGCGAGCAGAGGTGGGTGGAGAGCGGCCGACCGCGCCTCGACCCGGTGGAGGAGTTCAGGCGGGCCTTCTCGCTTCCCGTGACACGGCTGCTGGCGGGACGGCGAGCATCGCCTATACCCTGAGTCGGAGAGCCTGGTGGGTCATTCGAGAGCAGCGGGGTCGCCAATGGCGGGCGTGCCATCCGCTCTGTGGCGCGCCGAGTTTCGCGGCACCGAGCGCTACGAGCTGAGGGCGTTGCTCGGCGTCGGAGCCATGGGCGTCGTGTACGAGGCGTTCGACCGCGAGCTGGGTGTCGTCGTCGCCTTGAAGTGTCTGCCGAGCACGAGTCCGCAGGCCGCCCTTCGATTCAAACGGGAGTTTCGCTCGCTGCGTGATCTCCACCACGAGAACCTCGTCAAACTGGGGGAGCTGGTGTCCGTCGACGACCAACTCTTCTTCACGATGGAGCTGATCGACGGGACGGACATCGTTTCGTACTGCCGCCACCTGGAAGTGGAGGGGCCCCGCCGGGCCTGGGAGCAGGCTGCCGCAGGCGACGCGACCATCGATGCGGAACCGGGTGCCGTGGAGCTTCCGTCGGTTTCTCTGCCGCGCGTGCACGGGCGAACCGCGGACGAGGAGCGCGTTCGTTTGGCCTTCGCTGCGCTGACGCGCGGGCTCATGGCGCTCCACGCCGCCAGCAAAGTGCACCGCGACGTGAAGCCGAGCAACGTGCTCGTGACGCGTGAGGGCCGCGTCGCCCTGCTCGACTTCGGGGTAGTGCTCGACTCTGCGCCCGAGGCCTTCCCCAGCGATGGACGCCTGGTGGGCACCGTCAACTACATGTCGCCCGAACAAGCCGCCCGCGGACGGATCGCCTTCGAGTCGGATTGGTACAGCGTTGGCGTGATGTTGTTCGAGGTCCTCACCCAGCGGCTGCCGTTCGAGGGCCCTAGCGGGGACGTCCTGCAGCGAAAGCAGACGGAAACGCCGCCGCGCGCCCGCGAATTCACTCCGACGCTTGCGCGCGAGCTGGACGAGCTTTGCTCCCGTCTGCTGGACCCGCGACGCGAGCGGCGGCCCAACCCGCAAGACATCTTGCGTATTCTGGAGGGCAGCGCCTCGCTCTGCGCAAGGGGGCTTCCGGCAAGCACCGCCGGGTTCGTCGGCCGGGAGGAAGAGCTTGCCCGCCTGAACCAAGCATTGGCGCGCGCGCACGCGGACCGCGCTTCCATGGTGCACATCGAGGGACAGTCGGGCACCGGCAAGACTGCGTTGCTGCGCGACTTCGTTGCGCGACTGGCTTCACAGCGGAACCTGCTGGTGCTCCAGGCGTGCTGCTCGGAGCGTGAATACGTGCCGTACCGGGCCGTCGATGGCGCGATCGATGCGCTGGCGGAGTTCGTGACGCGCTCAGGCTCCGCACCCGTTCGCGCGACCCTCGACGCGCATTTGGCGCACTTGGTGCGAGCCTTTCCGCTGTTTGGCCGCACCGCATCGAGCCCGCCTGCAGCGGCCGAGGTCGTCGAGACCGCCGAAACGGCCGACCCTTACGTCGCACGTCTGAGCTTGTTCCGTGCTCTGCGGGCTTTGCTGACCGCCGTTCGCAAGGAGTCGATGGTGGTCTTGGTGCTCGACGACATGCAGTGGGCCGACGCGGACAGCTTGGCGTTGCTGTCCGCGGTGATTCGTCCACCGCTCGCGCCCGCGATCCTGATCGTCGTGGCAAGCCGACTCCACTGGGCCGAGCGCAGCCTCTTGCGCGCTTGGGGCGCCGAAAACATCGCCCTGGGCAATCTGCCCGTCGACGACGCGGTGCAGCTGGCCCGTCGACTGTTGAGCCAAGCACAGCCCGAGGTGCGCGAAGCCGAACAGATCGCTCAGCGCGTCGCTGCCGAAGCCGCAGGTCACCCACTCTTCATCGACGAGCTGGTGCGTCAAAACGTGCTCTCGAGCGGCCCGTTTGCGGGGCGAGTGACGCTAGACTCCGCCTTGAGCGCCCGTGTCGAGCGCCTGCCGCCGAGGTCGCGAATGTTGGTTCAGCTGGTCGCGATCGCGCGGAGCTCGTTGGCGGTGCGCGTGCTGACCCGGGCTGCCGGAAGCGCCACGGACGATGCCACCGCGCTCTCCGACCTGGTTCAACTACGAAACGAGCACCTGCTCGACCTCGACGGCACCGGCGCTGCCAGCGGCGTGAGGACCTATCACGATCGCGTTGGCGCCGCCGTGCTGGCGCGCATGGCTGACGAGACCCAGTGCGAGCTTCACGGCGCATTGGCCCGAGCGCTCGAGGCGGAGCCCGACCGGGACCCTGAGCAGCTGGCCGTGCATTGGGAGCGTGCCGGCGCGTTGCAGGCCGCCGCGCGCTACGCTGTCACCGCTGCGGTGCGCGCGGGAGAGGCCCTCGCATTCGAGCAGGCCGCACACTTCTACCAGATGGCCCTGAACTGTTGGCCAGAGCAACCGAACGCCGCTCGCATACGCGAGGCGCTGGGCGACGAGCTCGCCAACGCGGGGCTCGGGCCGGCGGCAGCGCGAGCCTATCTGGATGCGAGCGCGAGCGTCGATGAAGCAGCGCGCCTGGACCTCGAGCGGCGTGCGGCAGACCAGCTGTTCCGCGCTGGGCACATCGACGAAGCCGAACCGCTGATTCGCCGCGTGTTGCGGCACATGGGCATGAGCATTCCGGACTCGCTGCTCTGGATCCTGCTGGCGCTGTTGATAAGCCGACTCCGCCTGGCATTCACGCGAGCCGATGCGGTAGAGCCCTCGCTGCACCCCGTGAGCGCGCGTGCGCTGGCCGAGCTAAACGCTTGTTGGTCGGTGGCCGTCGGGCTGTCCATGGTGAGCAATCTGCGCGGCGCCTGCCTGCAGAACCGACATCTGCTGCTAGCCGCAAAACTACGCCAGCGGCTACCGCTGGTGCGCGCGCTGGCGACGGAGGCATCGTACGTCGCGGTTCGCGGCCAGGGCGCCCGGCTGCGAGCCGAGCGCTTGCTGTCTCGCGCCGAGCAGCTCGCGCGCGATATCAAGCAGCCCTATGCCCGTGGTTTCACCACGCTGTCGCGAGCAATCTGCGCGTTCCTCATGGGGGATTGGTCGCAGGCGCGCTCCCTCGCGCGGGTGGCTGAACGCGTCTTCGAAACGCGTCCCGCTGGGGCCATGTGGGAGCTCGCGAGCGCGCGGACGTTCGGGCTGTGGGCGCACTACTACCTCGGCGATCTGACGGGTCTCGGCGGCCGCGTTTCGGAGTTCATCCACGAGGCGGAGACGCGGGGCGACCGTTACGCAGCAACGCTGCACCGCACGGGTGTGGTGACCATGGTGTGGCTGGCAACGGACGAGCCCGAGCTCGCGCGCCAGCACGTCCGCGAGGCAGAGATCGGTTGGTCGCGAGAGACCTTCGACTTTCAGCGGTACCTGATCACGGTTGGACATTGCCTGATCGATTTGTACGAGGACGCGCCTGTGCTAGCGCACCGTCGCATTTGCGAGATGTGGCCGCCGTTTCGGCGCTCACAGTACCTGCGCATCCAGTGCATGCGCTTCGAGGCGCTCTACCTGCGCGGCGCAGCCGCCATCGGGTCTGCGGCCAGCGGCAATGCCGCGGCGCTGCTACGGGAAGCCGAGCACTGCGCTCGACGCATCGCGCGCGAGCGCGTGACTTGGTCGACCGCGATGTCATTGCTGCTTTTGGCTGGGGTCGCGGATGCGCGCGGGCAAGTCGAGCTCGCACGCAAACACTGGCGCGGCGCCCAGCGAGCGGCTGCGGCACACGAGATGGCCCTTTTTGCGGCCGCTGCAGAGTATCGCCTCGCGCTCTCTGCTGGCGCTGCCGCGGCTGCTGGCGAACCGCCCGCCGCGCACTGGGCGCCGGCTCTACATACCGTTCGCGAGCCAGAGCGGCTCTGCCGGGTGCTTGCGCCAATCGTGCGCCAGCCGGGATATGACAACTATGGCGGGCTACTTGCCTTTCGGGG
>DASQDA010000722.1:0-2294 GCA_035634435.1 Polyangiaceae bacterium | reverse complement strand
CGTCAGGAGCTGGGGGATAGGCGCCTGGAGTGGCAGTTTGGGTACCTTGCTCATCCTGCTGCCGCTCGCTTTCCATCGGCGGGGCTGCGCTCGAGCAAGTTTGGCGGGTGCGAGCTCGCGCCGAATGACGGCAAGGGTCTCCCGGCTGAGTCGAAGGTCATGGACACTCCACGCGCAAGGCAAAGACTTCCAAGTGGGCAGCTTCGTAGTCGCGAAAGGCTACGTACCACTGTCCCGGTTTGTCCCCGCGCGCGAGGTCAGGGTAGGGCTGAAGCCCGTTGACACGCGTGACCACGCTGGACTTCGCCACGCCGTCGGGCGCGAGCGGCGCGACCTTCAGCCGAGCGTCCTCGTAAAAGGCCAACAGCGTTCCCTTGTCGTCGCGGGCCAGCATGGGTCGAGCGCCCTTGGTGGCGAACTCACGGTGCCACAGCGGGCCGCGCTCCTTGTCCACGAATGCCATCAGCGCGCCCGCCTTCTCGTCGTCCCACGCGATGAAGCAGCCCTCCTCGGGGCAGGTCAGGTGCGGCAGAGCGTTGCGGCTGGTCGGTGTGCTCACTGGCTTGAGCGAGCCGATGAACTCGTCGCCCTTCTTGCGAGCGGCTCGACCTCGGGGCGGCTTCGCCGGCGGGGGCAATCCCTTGAGCAGCTTGGGATCTTTGAGGGAGATCGACTGCAACATGACCTGCACGCGCTGACCGCCCAGGTCCTTGGCAAACGTGACGTACAGGCGTCCGTGCGCAATGGCCGCGTCGGGTGTGCGGGGCTGCCGCGCTGGGCCGGCAGGGGGGCGCAACGCGGTCAAGCGCACCGCCTCGCCGCGGGGTGTGAGGTCGGGGCCCAAGCGACGCGCCACGATGTCGCTGCTGCTACTCTCGAACACCTCTTCCCAGACTGCCCAGAGCTCGTTGTCCGGCCCCGGCACGAGGGTCGGGTGGTAGTCGCCGCTGCGGGCAGAGGAGAGCCTGCGCGCCGGCGTCGCTATCTTCCCCTCGGCGTCCAGCAGCCGTACGAACGCACCCGGCTCCTTGCCGCCTTCCTCCCAGTACACCAGCGCAAGCTGGTCACCTACCGGCACCAGCTGCGGCTGCCGCACATTCTGGGCTTCCGGCGTCACGGCTACGGGCAGCGACGCACGTCGCATTGCCGAGTCGAGCCTCACCGTGAACGCCTGACGCCGGCGCGCATCGAAGTGATTGTCGACCCACGACACGACGACGCCCTTGGACGTGACCGCAATGGTCGGGCGCGAGACCGCCACTTCAATCTGGAACGGCCGCGGTCGCGAGATACCCGTCACCTTGCAGCTTCCGGCCTCCTCGACAGCTACCGCGACGTGTGAGAGGAGCGAGCGCGCGACCGGCATGCCTCCGGCGTCGAACGCGGCTCGAAACATCTCCAGCGATCGCTTGGGGTCGGTGGCAAGGAGCTCCTGCGCCTTCTGGAGCTTGTCCGCATACACAGCGCTTTCCATCTCGCCGATCGGCTCGGGCTTGCTGCCCGCCCTGGTGCGCGGCGCAAAGGCGGCGGGGGTCGACCGCGGTGCGCCTGCCTCTGGCTTCCCCGGCGGGTGAAGCACGTAGAGCCACGCCGCGTAGGCGCCGAGCGCGAGCGCCGCCAGCACCATGACCACCGACACAGCGCGCACGCTCGAGCTGCGGCCCGGCGCGGCGGACGTGTCTGGCAGGGGCACGAGCTCCGCTGGCTGTTGCGTGGGCGTGCTCGCTGGTCGCGGCTGGGCTCGCTCGATGTTGAGATTGGGCTCGAGCGTCAAGACCGGCAACTGCGAACGAGCATCGCCAAAGATCTCGTCCAGCACGGCTGCCTCCGTCGCGCTGTGCAGCGACGGCGTTGGGCGGGGGGCGGCTCCCTCCTTCGGGTACAGCGCGTCTGCCAACGAATCCGCCAGCTCGCGCGCCGTTTGATAGCGGCGATTCGCATCGCGATGCAGAGCGCGTTCGAACCATTGATCGAAACTGGGCGGTAAGTCCGGGCGCAGCTTGGAAGGCCGCGGCAGCGGTGAGCTGGCAATCTGCGCCAGAATCATCGCCACGCCCTGCTCCACGTTCCAGACTGTCTGACCCGTCAGGCACTCGTAAACGATGCAGCCGAGCGCCCACAGATCTGCCCGGTGGTCCACTTCGCCCTGACCCTTGGCCTGCTCTGGGCTCATGTAGGCGGGCGTGCCGAACAACGCACCCTCACGCGTGAGGCGCACCGACTCGACGTCGGCGGTCGTCGGCTCGTAGAACTTGGCGAGGCCGAAATCCAGGACCTTGGCGAGCAGTCGACCC
>DASQDA010000721.1:0-3805 GCA_035634435.1 Polyangiaceae bacterium | reverse complement strand
GTGCCGCTATTGAGCGCGACCTGCACACCCGTTGCGTGCAGATTCGGCCGCCCGGTTCACAACCCAGCCCAAAGCGAATCTGGACTCGTTCGGCGCGAAGTGTAAGTCTCCGTTGGTAGGATCTGTGGCTTCTCTCGAGGGTATCGAAGCAGGCGCACTGGTCGGTAAGTACCGAGTGCAGACGCGCCTCACCACGGGCGAGCGCGCCGCCTTTCGAGCAACCGCAGAAGAGTCCGGAGAAGCGGTTCGCCTACTCGAGCTGCGGACGGACGAGGTGGCGGCGCTGGCCGCGGCGGTCCGCGCCGAGCATGCGCATTTGGCTCGCGTGCTCGAGGTCGTCCACCACGACGGCATTCCGCTGCTCGTGTTCGAGCACGTCGAGGGCACGAGCCTCACGTCGCGTTTGTTGGAGGTAGGGCAAAAGCCGCAGGTCGACGCGGTGCGCTCCGCGCTGCGCGTGGCGGACGCGCTGTCGACCCTGCACGAGGCGGACGGTGTCCACGGGTTCATCCACACCGACAGCGTGCTGCTGGATCCCGAGGAGCGACTTGGGCCAATCCTGACGTTCGCTCCGGTGCCATCCGACGAACGTACCTTCCACAGCCCCGAGCGCGGCGAGAGCGGTCGACCTTCCGTCGCGGACGATGCCTGGGCGACGGCAGGACTGCTGCACATGATGCTCACGGGCAAGCCACCGCCCAAGGAAGGCTACGGCACGGAGCTCGAGCTCGAACAGGCTGGCGTCGAGGACGCCGCTTTACGCGCGGCGTTGCTGCATGGACTGCATCGCGACGCGAACGATCGCAGCAGCGATGTACGCCCCCTCAAACGCGAGCTCGCACGCTGGTACGTGGAGCATGCCGGTGAAGAGCTGGTGGCGGTGAATCCCCGTTCGACGCGCGCGCCTCCACCGCTGCCTCCCTCGCGTCAGGGAGGGACCAGGAAGACCCCGCGCGTGGAGCGAGGTCCCCTACCCCCCAACTCGAAGCGGCGCCGACCTCGGGTAGCGCTACTCGCGGCCGGCGGCACGCTGCTGGGCCTCGGTGCGGCGTGGGCGTTCTCCACGATGAGCGCCCGACCCTCGGTGAAGCTGGTGGAGCGGCCTGCGGCTGCCAGCATGGCGCCCGAAGCCAAGCCCGTAGACCTCTCCGAAGTGCCAGTCACGGGCGAAGGCCAGAACATCGACATCGGAAAGACAGCCTCGTGCGTGGCGAGTTATCTGCCCAAGGGGGCATTCGTCCGCGAGCCCCAGCTCGGCTGGTTGTGCGAGGAGCTGAACCCGACGAAGGGCGCCGAGAAGCTGCGCGTCGCCGTGGTCGCAGCCGCGCCCACGTCGGGCGGCCCCACCGATGCCATGAAGATCTTTTCGCGGCTCGGCTGGTACGACATGGCAGCCTTCGCGATCATCCGGACGGGCTGCTGTGAAGACCCGCAGGCGTTGAGCCTTCCCGATGCGGCAGGCAGCTGTGATTCGCTGCCAGACGCCTTGCGTGACATTGGTCGCGAGGTCATCGCCAACAAGAGTTACGACGAACCCTTGAAGCGCTACAGCGGGTCGCTGGACTGCCTCTTCAGTGCGGGACGCGGGCCGGCCCTGGGCCGAGCCCAGCGGCCGCAGCCGGCAGAAGCAGCGGCTTTCCAAGAGCTAGTCGAGGCCATGGCGCGCTAGCAGCTCGGCCCTTGGCTGCCTCAAGCTGAAGGCTGCCCGAATGCTGGACGCCATCCATCTTTGCCTGCAGTTGACGCTGGGCTTGCTCGCACCCGCGAGCATCATCCGGCGTGATCTCACGCAGCTGACGCCCGACCGCCTGGCCCGCGCCTGGAACGACGCGAGTTTGTGGGCGGCGGTGGCTGCGTTTGGACCTTTATCGCTGCTGGTCCATTTTGCACGCACCCGGCGCACGGCTCGGGGCTGGTTCTTGGGGCTTTGCTGGGCTTTGCTCGTGCTGGCTGCGACCGCCCTGCTCAGCCTGACGCATGAGCTTATCGCCGACCTGGGGACCGCGGGGGAATAGCGCTCCGAGCTCGATTGTCTGAGGCGGGCCGGACGCGCTATAGCGCGTCAGCCCGGGGCCGCCGCGTGCCCCGCCAGGGGCGGCAGCGCTGCCCACCACGCAAAGACGGTAAAAGCATGCAGGATGTCCGAGCACTAAACGATTTGGTCGCCAGGGAAAGTGCCTTCATTGACGATCTGATGGCCGAGATTGGCAAAGTCATCGTTGGTCAGACGTACATGATCGAGCGCGTGCTCGTCGGCTTGCTGGCGGGCGGCCATGTCTTGCTCGAGGGTGTGCCCGGGTTGGCCAAGACGCTGACGGTGCGAACCATCTGCGATGCGATCCATGCAAAGTTCTCGCGCATCCAGTTCACGCCGGACCTGCTGCCAGCCGACCTGATTGGGACGGTCATCTACGACCAGCGCACGGGTGAGTTCTCGAGCAAGCTTGGGCCAATATTTGCCAATCTGGTGCTCGCAGACGAGATCAATCGAGCACCTGCCAAGGTCCAGAGCGCTTTGCTCGAGGCCATGCAGGAGCGACAGGTGACCATCGGCGACAAAACGTATCCGTTGCCGGACCCGTTCGTGGTGATGGCGACGCAGAACCCCATCGAGCAAGAGGGAACCTATCCGCTGCCCGAAGCGCAGGTCGACCGCTTCATGCTCATGATCAAGGTCAACTACCCGAGCCGAACCGAAGAGCGGGCTGTCATGGATCGCATGACTTCCACGTTGCAGGCAGCGGCGGGTCCCAAGGCTAGCCCAGAGCGCTTGCTCGAGGCGCGCAAAGTGGTGCGCGACGTCTACATGGACGACCGCGTGAAGGACTACATCGTCGATGTGGTGTTCGCAACGCGCGAACCCGAGGCCAAGGGCATGAAGGATCTTGCGCCGCTGATCGAGTACGGCGCAAGCCCTCGCGCGAGCATCGCGCTGAACCTGGCAGCGCGTGCGCACGCCTTTTTGCGCCATCGAGGTTACGTCACGCCCGAAGACGTCAAGGCGATCGGTCCCGATGTGCTGCGGCACCGCGTCGTGCTCTCGTACGAGGCGGAGGCCGAAGAGGTGACAGCCGAAGACATCGTCCGCCGGGTTTTCGAAGTCGTGGAAGTGCCCTGAGGGCCGCCGCGTCCCGTTGGTGCCGGAGTACAGCGTGATCCCGAAGGAGCTACTAAAGGCCCTACGCAAGATTGAGATCACGACCAATCGGCTCGCGAACGAGCAGCTTTCCGGGAACTACACCTCCGGCTTCAAGGGTCAGGGGCTAGCGTTTCGCGAGGTTCGTGAGTATCAGCCGGGCGACGATATCCGCAGCATCGATTGGAACGTCAGTGCGCGCATGAGTAGCACCTACGTCAAGGTGTTCGTCGAAGAGCGCGAGATGACGGTGATGCTGGTCGTCGATCTCAGCCAAAGTCTGAAGTTCGGCACGCGCACCAGCCACAAGGCTCGGCTCGCAGCGGAGGTGGCGGCGCTCTGCGCCTTCAGCGCGATCAAGCACAACGACCGCGTCGGTCTGATCCTCTCCACCGATCAGGTCGAAAAGATCGTTCCCCCGCTCAAGGGGCAAAAGCACGTCATGCGGGTGGTGCGTGAAATCCTGGGCGCCGAGCCCGAGCACACCGGCACCGATCTGAAAGTGGCTCTCGAAACGCTCTACCGCGTCTCGCGGCGCCGCAGCGTTGCCTTCGTGCTGAGCGACTTCTTCGCCACGGGTCACGAGCGAGCGCTCTCGCTCGCAGCTGCACGACACGACGTGATCCCCGTCGTGCAGGCCGACCCCCGTGACGAAGAGCTGCCCGATGT
>DASQDA010000720.1:0-2765 GCA_035634435.1 Polyangiaceae bacterium | reverse complement strand
AGAGCCTCGATACGTACGTCGCCTGAGTAAACCGGCGCTGCCGCGGGCGGAGCGACGAGCCGCGCCGCGGGCGCGAGCGGCGCGGGCGGCGGCGTCAGCATCACCGCGACGCCGGCGGCCAGCGCCAAGCCTGCAAGCGCCGCGGGAGCAGCCAATCGTCGCAGCCAGGGTCGAGCTGGCGCGCGCGGGCTCGAGCGGTGAGCTGGCGTGGGAGGGGCGCCCAGCAACGCCGCCATCACCGCTTCGGACACATCGGGCGCAGCCTCGGCGCCGGAGATCTCGGCTTCCTGGATCAAAGTGCTCAGGCGGCGCACCGCGCCCAGCGTGGCGCGCAAGGCCGGGTCACGGGCGAGGCGCGCTTCCACCTCGGCCCGCTCCGATGGAGAAAGCTCCCCATCGTGTAACCGCATCGCGAGCTCCTCGATGTTCACGGCTCTTTGCCTGCATCCGTGTCGGGCAACTTACCAAAGGCGTCCACGTAGGAGTCGGCCAAGGCCAGCTGCAGCTTGCGTCGCGCGTGAAAGAGCCGGCTCATGATCGTCCCTTTCGAGACACCCATGGTCTCGGCCATTTCTTCGTAACTCATACCCTCGAGCTCACGCATCACGATGACGCCCCGATGATAGGCGGGCAGCTCATCGAGCGCTTGTCGAATGCGTTGTCGCAATTCGGTACGCTCGATGGTGCTAGCGGCATCGGGTACGTCCCAGCGCACCGCTCGAGCAGCGCTGGTCTGCTCGATGTCCGCGAGCTCGAGTGACTCGGTGTCGCGACGGCTCGGCTTGCGAATGAGGTCAATTGAAAGATTATGTACGATTCGGTAAAGCCACGTGAAAAACCCCGAGGTGCCATTGAAGCCCGAAAGCCCACGGAAGACGCGAATGAAGGCCTCCTGGACAATATCGCGTGCTTCCTCCTCGTCCTTGACCAGCGCCAGCGCAATCGCATAGGCGCGCCGCTGATGGCGCTGTAAAAGCTCGCGAAAGGCTGCCGTATCACCGGCCTGAGCGCGTTCAATGAGGGCACGATCGATCTCCGAGTCAGCCTCTCGGGCCTCCCTTTTTGACGCGGCTGGGTCGCCGGTATTCACGCTCATGACAATTCGATCCCGCGGACTGAGGGGCAACGGGTCTGCCGCGTCAGCCGGATGCGGCAACCCGGCGGCCTGCAACAACGGCGAGCCGGCTCCGAAAGCCGCCACGCCGACAGTGTGCGCATGGATGGGCTGCACCTTGGGTCATACGTTGCACGCGGCGTGTCCTTCCTGCAGGGGACACGTACAGCAAGGCTGGAATACCGATACTCACCGCGTTTGTCCGCGCGCCGCAAACGGGTTCCGCATGTACACGCTCAACGCGGGAACGGCACGGCTTCTACCGGCGGCACCGAACCGAGCTGCTCCAGCACGACCTTCAGGTCGAAGACGCGCCCGCCCCGAGCGATACGCAGGGTGACGGAGCGACCAACACCCGCCAAGCTCGCGACCCAGCGCAAGCGCTCAGGGCCCGAGATCGGACTACTTTCGAATTGCAGAATCACGTCATCGACCTGCAGACCAGCACGATCGGCCGCTCCACCGGGCACCACGACCCGCACCAGCGCTCCCTCGGCAGTTGTCAGTCCGAGCCTCGCCAGATCGTCGGGCACGAGCGACGAGACCTGCACACCGATGGCGCTGCGTCGGATCCTCCCGTCCTGCAACAGCTTGGGCAGGATCTCTTTGACCATGTTGATCGGAATGGCAAAGCCAATGCTGTTGGCTCGCGCTCGGATGGCGGTGTTGATGCCCACCACGCGCCCCGATGCATCGAGCAAGGGACCACCCGAGTTGCCCGGGTTGATACTGGCATCGGTCTGCAGGAAGTCGTAGTAGCCGGCCTCGTCGAGCCCTTTCACGTCCTGACTCGTGCGGTCTTTGGCCGAGAGAATGCCGGCGGAGACAGTGTGCGAGAGACCAAACGGGTTGCCGATTGCGATAACCCAGTCGCCGACGCGGACAGCGTCGGAATCGCCAAGCGGCAAAGCCGGCAGCCCCGTGGCCTCCACTCGTAAGACCGCCACGTCGGTGGCCGGATCCCGACCCACGACTGTCGCGCTCATCTCGCGCGTGCGTCCGAATGTCACGCGGATATCCGTTGCACCTTCGATGACGTGGTTGTTGGTCAGGATCAAGCCGTTGGCATCGTAGACGAAGGCGCTGCCCAGCCCCTCGCCGACTAGCTGCCGCCCCCCCGACATTCCACGCTGCTCCTGCCGCGTCTTGACGAACACAACGCCGGGGTCCGCCTGCGCCGCGAGATCCGCGAAGCTCGCCGGCGCCTGCACACCGGTGAGTGCGGGCAGCACCACGGGTGGTGCCGCCGGAGGAACGACCGGCGCCGCAGTGACGAGCACGGCACCCGAAGGCAACCCACTCGCCGAACCAGTGCTCAACTTGCGATTGCAAGCAACGAGCAGCGTCAGACACGTGGCCAGCGCCACGCAAGTCGTGCCGCGCCCCTGCTTCTTGCCATCTCCAAGCGACATCACGTGGCTTTTACGACCTCCACATAACGCATGCGGAGGTCATAGAGCGCCTGCGAAAGCACACGTTCTTCTTCACCGCTCAGGTTGCCGCGCGTCTTGTCTTGCAACAGCGCGATGAGGTCGACGGTCTGCCGAGCCAACGGCAAATACACCGAACGCTCGCCCGTTGAAGGATCGGGCGCGTCACCCAGGTTCAACAACACCGAATGGCTGAGCGACAGGACGAGCGTCATGAAGTC
>DASQDA010000719.1:0-6366 GCA_035634435.1 Polyangiaceae bacterium | reverse complement strand
GGCAGCACCTCCATCCCGCTGGCGGCAAACCCGACGTACGCGCCAAAGGCGAGCACCAACGCCGCCGCGCCGAGCTGGCACACTGGGCCAGCCAGGCCTTCGCTGGCACGCCGAGCCTCGTACGCCAGGAGCCCCAAGCTTGCGAACCCGAGCCCCCAGCTCAGCCACAGCAAGGAATGGTCGCGTAGCCCGACGAGGTACCCTCCCGCCAGCAGGAAGGGCCATAAAAGGCTGGTTGCCCCCGGAACCGCGGGCATGCCCGGCGAGTAGACGAGGGGGTCGCCGGTTGCGATGGAGCGCGCGTACTGCAAATGGATGTAAGCGTCGTCGAGCGGCGCCGCCGGCACGCCGCCCGTGCGCTGGAGAATGCTGCGTAGCGTCCACCAAGCGAGCGCGATCGTGATCACCAAGATGGGCCAGTTGCCGCGGGCAACTCGCAGGAGCGGAGCACTGACCAGCCGTGGTGCTACAAGGCGCGCCTGCCCGTCCTCGGCGCTAACTCCAGCCATGAAGAACCATCCCTATGCGCCTTTAGCGCCGCGTCTCCCCGAAGGCGAGCGCGTCGACCCTCGTGATCTCGTCGCCTGCGACGGACGCCCCATCGAGCTAGAAATTGGCTCGGGCCGTGGCGGTTTCGTCTTCGAACGGCTAGAAGTCGATCCCTCGATCCACATCGTGGCGCTCGAAGTCCGCTTGAAATGGGCGACGCTCGTGGACCGCAAGCTGAGAGAGCGCGGGCTGGGTGAGCGCGCGCGGGTCTTCGCCGAAGACGCACGGCACGCCGTCACGCGCTTTCCCGACGCGTGCCTGGCAGCAGCATTCATTCATTTCCCCGATCCCTGGTGGAAAAAGCGGCATCAGAAGCGGCTGGTGATGGGCAACCCGTTGATGGACCATCTCGTGCGGGCGCTCTGCCCCCAGGGGCAACTGTTTTTGCAAACCGACGTGGAAGAACGCGCACGGCAATACGAAGAGCTGTTGCAGTCGTACGGCGAGCTTTCACCCATCGGAACGACCGCCCGCGTTGCGGAAAACCCGTTCGGCGCCCGCAGCCCGCGCGAGCGCAAGGCAATCGAGGACGGACTGCCGATCCACCGCCTACACTACGTGCACCGCTAGCCCGAAGGGCGGGCTCTCCGCGCGCGCGACCGCTGCAGCGCCTTGGCCATGCCGAGCGCCGCGCTTCTACCGCGACGAACCTGCTTCGGGCCGGAAGGCTTGCTCGCGCGCCCAGCCCTACGTTAGCGTTGCCGCGATGTTAGGGCTAAAGCTGCTTTGCCATTGGTTGTCCACGCGACCGGCCAGGGGGGCAACAGGCGTGCTGCTGCTGGGCTCCCTCGCGGGTTGTGCCACCTACCGCGAGGACTTGAATCGCGGGCAGCGCCTGTACGAGGAAAATCAGTACGAGCACGCGTTGGCGATCTGGCGCAATCTCGAGCCCGATTTCGACTCCTTGAGCTTCAAAGACCAGGCGCGATACACGTATCTGCGAGGTATCACCGATTATCGCCTGGGTTTCCGCGCCGACGCTCGGCATTGGTTGGCGGTCGCTCGCGCCATCGAGCAGGAGCATCCCGGTGGGTTGCACGCCGAATGGAAGCAGCGGCTCGAGAGCTCGCTCGAGGATCTGAACAAAGAGGTCTACCTTGCGCGGCGCGTCGCGAGCAATCCAGGCAACACGGGCGGCGGCGGCTCCGGCATGAGCGCGCCCGCGCACCCTGCAGCACCCTGAACGGCCTCTCGGCGCGTGGCGAGTGAGGTGACAAAACGACGAGAGCGCGTGACCGCGCTCTCGTAAAGTTAGTTTGCGGGCTCGAGCTGCCTTAGCTCCTCCGCAGGACGGTGAGCTGGTCCTTTGCCATGAGCTTCTGCTTTTTGAGACGCGCGACTTCGCGTTGCTCTTGAGGAGTCAAATAGGCACGTCGACCCATGCGCGACACCGCAAGGTCGAGATCCCGGTGCCTGGTTACGAGCTCGCGAATACGATCACTGACCATATTTTCCATCTCGCAGACCTCCTATTGCCAAGTGCGCTGAACGGGGTGCTCGTTCCCTTGACTGACCGCTACCAGCGCGCCTGCAGTCTTGAGACTAGGGCACACGAGCCTGCCGTCAATCACAAAGGTCTCCGAGACAACCAAACAAAGGTGCGGCGCGAGTAGCGCCTTTCCGGCAGGTTTCGGCACCAATGCCGGCGCTGCGCGCTTGCCCCGCTGGTGCAAGTTCGAGGCCGTGACTCGCATTGGGGGTTGCGCGTTCTCCGTAGGAAGAGAAGAGTCATCCGGAGTGCTATCGCTACGAAGTCACTCGTTGGCACGATGTCTGCTGAGGGAGCCGTCGATATGAAAGAGACGCTGGCTCGAGCCGCGGGTGCTCGCTCCGCACCCGCCTGCGGCGCGACAATTGCAGCGCAGCTTTTCGCCCATGGGGCTGCGCGCCCCCCGCAGCGCTGCCGTCGGAATGCGTCATGGCCGCTGGTAGTGGTCGCTTTGCTGACGGGCTGTGGCCAGGCGGCACAGGGCCCCGCCAGAGCGCCGCAATTGCAAGCTCCAGTAACCCGCGTGCCACGGGTCGTCGTCACCCCCGAGAGCACCACCACGATCCCGGAGATGTACACGCAAGCGCTGGCGCTGCAGCGGGAGGCCAAGCACGCCGAGGCGGCAGCGTTGCTCGATCGCGTGGTCCAGCTCGACGGCGACGGCGAGTACGCCGATGAGGCGCTGTTTCAGGCCGGCGCCGAGCACGACCAAGCCGGCGCGTTCGAGCTCGCTGCCGCGCGCTACGAGCAGTTCGCCGTCCGCTACCCCGACGCGCCGCTCTCGACGACGGCACTGGTGCGAGCGACGCGCCTCCTCGCTCATCTCGAACAGTGGGAGCGCGCAGGAGCGCTCGGCCAACGGTTGCTCGGCGAGACGCGCCAGCTGGGTCCCTTCGAAGCGGTCGTCGCCTATGCCGCCTCTGCCAACGCGCGCCTGTGGCTCGACGACGAGGTCGGTGCGGCGGCTTTCATCGAGAAGGGGCGGGCGATCGTCGAGGCCCAGCAACTCGACGCTGCTGGCCGTGTGTCTGCTGACCTGGCGGGGCTCTATTACGCGCTGGGAGAGCTGCGACGTCGCCGCGCCGAACGCATCGTGTTCGACCCCATGCCCGAGAACTTCACAGATGCCCTCGAGCGTCGCTGTCAGCTGCTACTCGACGCGCAGAGCGCTTACTCGGACGCCATGCGCGCCTACGAGGCGCACTGGTCGGCCATGGCGGGCTTTCGAGTCGGAGAGCTCTATCAGCGCCTGCACGAAGATCTGATGCAGGTGAAGCCGCCGGCGAGCGCGAACAGCGACGAGAAGCGCGCGCTCTTCGAGGGTGCCATGCGGCTGCGCTACGCAATCTTGCTGGAGAAGGCCTCCGGTATGTTGCAGCACACGCTCGCCATGACAGAGCGCACCGGGGAGCGTTCCGGGTGGGTGCAGCGCGCGGCCAAGGCTCGGGCCACCATCGAGGCCGCCCGCCGACGTGAGCAGGCGGCCATCGACAAGTTGCCCTACAGCCGCGCCACGCTGGACGCAGCGCTCGCCGACGTGGCGCGGCGGGCGCAGAGCAAGTCGTCCGCGTCCCCCGCGGGAGGCGCGAAAAGAAACCCCTGAACGCCTGTGACGTCAGATGCAGTAACGATTGCAAGTATCCGGAAACGCAGCGTTAAGCAGCGGCTGGTGCAACTGTCGCTGCCGGCCAACCGGTTTCGGTATGAATTGTGCTTGACAGGGTGCAGGTGCGGGGCTACCAGAGCGCGGTTCTCGTCGGTCCCCACTTAGTACCTTCACCGCCTTGGTTAGCCGCTCGCCGGCCGATGCAGTCGAAGCAAGGGTGGGGTTGCCTCATTTGAGCAGGGTTACCCTCTGGTAGCTCTCTCTTCGCCCCCCGTTTTCGGAACGGAACGGGCGTACCGACGGAACCTAACTCCGAACACCGGCCCGGATTCATTCGCCAGATCTTGCTATGCAGGCTCAGGGCTTCCCCAGAGTGTCGCCGCGAGGCGTTACCGGCTCGCTGCCGGGCAGAGGACGAGTGTCTGCTGGCGTAGCTCAACTGGTAGAGCACCTGTTTTGTAAACAGGTGGTTAGGGGTTCGAGTCCCCTCGCTAGCTCCCAGCCTTCGCTGTGTGCCGCGGGGCTGAACGATATAGAAGTTTCGGAGGGTTGCCCGAGTGGCCAATGGGAGCAGGCTGTAAACCTGCCGGCTTTTGCCTACGTTGGTTCGAATCCAACACCCTCCACCCGTTCAGGTCGGGAGTCGTCCCGACCTCTGGACCAGCGTTTCCTCGCGGGAGTAGCTCAGCTGGTAGAGCGTCAGCCTTCCAAGCTGAACGTCGTGGGTTCGAATCCCATCTCCCGCTCTATCTTGGTGGAGGAGGCAAGCGCCTCCTCCCCTCGAAAAGCAAAGCTTTTCGAGCCTCCCCTCCACGCGGCGGCTCCGCCGACTTTGATGCGCTCTATGGCGTCGCTCGTGGAGAGTCGGCTCGGGATTGGTTCACGGGCCGTAGGTCGATTCGGTCGCTTGAGGGTGCCTGGTTGGGATTCGGTGCCAGGCTCCGCCCCCCTCACCTGCAGCTTGCCCACATAGCTCAGATGGTAGAGCGCGTCCTTGGTAAGGACGAGGTCACCAGTTCAATCCTGGTTGTGGGCTCGAGTAGATCCCTTCTTACGTCTCTCTGAATATCGAAAAGTAGCCCGGGAAAGGTTGCCATGGCCAAGGAGAAGTTCGTTCGTTCGAAGCCTCACGTGAACGTGGGTACGATTGGTCATATCGACCATGGTAAAACGACTTTGACGGCCGCACTGGTCAAGGTGCAGTCGAAGAAGGGCCTGGCGAAGGAGATCAAGTACGCCGACATCGCGAAGGGCGGAATCGTCCGGGACGAGACGAAGACCGTGACGATCGCGGTGAGTCACGTGGAGTACGAGACGCAAGGCCGGCACTACGCGCACGTGGATTGCCCTGGGCACGCGGATTACATCAAGAACATGATCACGGGAGCCGCGCAGATGGACGGCGCGATCCTGGTGGTGAGCGCGCTGGACAGCGTGATGCCGCAGACGCGCGAGCACGTGCTGCTCGCCAAGCAGGTGGGCTTGAACCACGTCGTGGTGTTCTTGAACAAGTGCGACGCGGTGGAAGACGCGGAGATGCTGGAGCTGGTGGAGATGGAGGTCCGCGAGCTTCTGACGAAGTACAAGTTCGACGGCGACAACGCGAAGGTCGTGCAGGGAGCGGCGTTGCCGGCGCTCAACGGCGAGGCGAAGTGGGAAGAGACGATCGGGACGCTGCTGGCGGCGCTGGACACGGAGATCCCCGAGCCGACGCGTGAAGTGGACAAGCCGTTCTTGATGGCCGTGGAAGACGTGTTCTCGATCAAGGGTCGCGGGACGGTCGCGACGGGTCGAATCGAGCGCGGCAAGGTTCACATCAACGACGAGGTCGAGATCATCGGTTTCGACAAGAGCAACAAGAGCGTGGTCACGGGCGTGGAGATGTTCAGGAAGCAACTGGACGAAGGCCAGGCCGGCGACAACGTGGGCTGCCTGCTGCGTGGTGTGGAAAAGGAAGGCATCGAGCGCGGCCAGGTGCTCGCGAAGCCGGGCAGCATCAAGCCGCACAAGAAGTTCCTTGGTGAGGTGTACGTTCTGAAGAAGGAAGAGGGCGGGCGGCACACGCCGTTCTTCGCGAACTACCGTCCTCAGTTCTACATCCGCACGACGGACGTCACCGGGAGCGTGCAGCTTCCGGAGGGCGTGAAGATGGTGATGCCGGGCGACAACGTGACCATGGAGATCGAGCTCATGACCACGGTGGCCCTGGAAGAGCAGATGCGCTTTGCCATCCGCGAGGGCGGCAAGACCGTCGGCGCCGGCGTCGTCACCAAGATTCTCGAGTAGCAAAATGGCGGGCGTGTGTGGGGCGAGGGGTTATCTGCGACCCTCGCCTTCACCGCTCTCCACCTGTCGTTTCGACTCCCCTGCAGCATTCACGGACATAGATGGCTGACGCGACCAAGATTCGAATCCGCTTGAAGGCATTCGATCATCAACTTCTCGACAAGTCGACGACGGACATCGTCGAAACCGCGCGACGCACGGGTGCGCGCGTGGCGGGGCCGATTCCTCTGCCCACTTCGATTCGCCGTTACACCGTGCTGCGCGGGCCGCACATCGACAAGAAATCCCGCGAGCAGTTCGAGGTTCGGACTCACAAGCGTCTGATCGACATCTTGGAGCCCACGCCCCAGACGCTAGATGCATTGATGAAGCTCGACTTGTCGGCAGGTGTCGACGTCGAGATCAAGAGCTGAGCGAGGTGCCACGCATGGCAAAG
>DASQDA010000718.1:0-7296 GCA_035634435.1 Polyangiaceae bacterium | reverse complement strand
CCTTCTCAACCAATGACGCCCCCCGTCGATCCCCGACCGGCCCGCCGCGCGGCTGGGTGCCCCGAGCGCGTGCGGCGACTGAACAGGCGGGCTCTCTGGCTCCTCCTCCCACTGGCGCTGGGCCTCAGCAGCCCAGCGGATGCCCCAGCCGCGAGTCCGACACCACCGGACGCGGCGTGCAACGTGCGTCACGGCACCGCGCTCGGGCAGATTGCCTGCGAGCTCGTGCGAGGGCTGCCGAGCACCTCGCCCCCGGTCAGCGTCGTGCTCGCCAGGCCCCCGCGGAGCAGCGTGCGCCTGCTGCGGCCCGATGAGCTCGCAGCGCGGCTCGCGTCGCTCGTAGCAGGCGAGCTCGGGCCGAACGCCGTCGCGGTCGCCCGCTCGTCGTGGAGCTCGCCCAACACACCACAGCTAGTGCTGAGCATCGAGCTCGAGCACGAGCAGCTGGCGGTGCGCGCGGACGTTCCCGGGCCGGCGTTGCGCTTCTGGGAGCGCATGCGCGGGGTGGTACAGTCGAGCAGGGCCCACAGCTTCGCAGCGCGGTCACCGGACGCGGAGGTGCGGACGCACCTGCCGCCCATCCCCCTGGTGCTCTCGCGTCTCGAGCGCGCCCGAGCCCCTGACGAGCCGGTGCTGGCGCTGGGCTGTGGCGACGCCGACGCGGACGGCAACCTCGAGCTCGTAGCCCTCGGCCGTCACCGTATCCAGCTGGGGCGGCTGCGGGCCGGTCGCTTCGCGGTGTTCCGTAGTCGCACCTGGAACGAGCTCAGTGAGGTGTCCGGAGCTCCTTTGCGCGAGCCCCTCGCCACCGTGAGCCTCGCGAGCCCGGGAACGCTGGAGGTGGGGATCAGTGACAGACAGGTGGCTCTGCGCTTGGACGGCTCGCTGCGGCCGCAGGCGCGTTTTCCCCATCAGCTGCCATGGCCGGGCGGCGGGTGTGCACACCGAGCCGGGCCCGCTCTGGGGCTGCGCGCAAGCTGCGCCGAACGCGCACCGCAGAGCGGCGCGCTCGACCGCACGCGCATTGACGCCGTGGGCGGGGCGCGGCTGATTCGCGCGGACGGCTTGCCGAACGCCGTCTACGCCGAGCGACACAGCGAGCTCGGCAAGCTCGTGCTGCGTGTGGGCAAGGAGCGCCTCGAGGTGGATGAACCGATTGGCGCGCAGCTGGCCGTCGGAGACCTGAACGGCGATGGCACCCCGGAGCTCGTGACCACACGCCACACGCTCGTGCCGGATGACGACTTCCTGCTGGTGCGCAGCCTGGGGGCGGACGGTGTGCTGCGTGAGGTGTTTCGCCTGGCGGCGCCGGGGGGGGTGCGCGCGGTGTGTGTTTGTCCAATTCACCAAGCGAGCACCGCCACCGTGGTCGCAGCCGTGGGTGGCGAGCTCTGGGCCTTGCGGTGACCCGCGATAGCGCGCTGCGGATGAGCCGTCGCGCCCTCGGCGCAGCTACGTTGGTCGCCAGCGCGAGCCCTGCGCTGGGCCGCATCCCTTACGGCGGAGTGCTGAGGCTCGCAATTCCGTGGAGCGTCACGCGGCTCGATCCTCACGCGCTCGACGACCCCATCGCTGCCCTCTTCGCGCGCGCCTGCTGCGATTGCCTGTACGAGCTCGACGCGCTCGGTCGCGCGTTTCCTGCGCTCGCCGCGGCTTGGCCGGAGCGTAGCGGCGGCTCGATCCGGGTACGCTTGCGACCCCACCTGGTCACCGCTGCTGGAAGGCCGCTGTTGGGCGCCGATGTCCGCGCGTCGCTGCTGCGATCCCTCGAGAAGGGCGCACTGCTGCCGGGCGATGCACCGCGGGTCGACGCTATGGATCCTCTACTGCTGCACTTCGCGGGAGCCTCACCCGAAGCCTTGACGCAGCGCCTCGCGACCCCGTTGCTCGCCATCGTTCCGCGCGGCTTCTCGCCCGCCAATCCCGACGCGACCGGCGCCTTTTCGGCCCACCTCGAGCGGGGGCTGCTCGTGCTGACGCGCAACCTGAACGCTGCCCGCGGCCCGGCCTTCCTCGAGCGCATCGAGGTGCGGACGGTCGTCGACTTGGCGGACGCGCTGCGGGCGTTCGAGAGAGGAAGCGCAGACGTCGGTTGGCTCGGCAACGGGCTGCATCAACCGCGCAGCGACGGGGTCGCGTTTCGCGGCATCGAGTATGGTTGGGTGGTCCTTCGCACCGGCCAGAGCGTGCGCGGCTGGGGAGCGCCGGGCGTCGCCCAGCAATTGCTCGATGGCATTGATCCGCGGCGTCTTCAGCACCTTGGCCTGGAGGGGCTTGCCATTCCGGGAGCCGCCGACGCCGGAGGCTGGCGCGGGGGACCTAGCGTGCTGCGAGTCGCGGACGACGCGCCGCAGCTCGTCATGATCGCACGGAGCGTTGCGGCGGCGCTGGAGCGGCCCGGACACCCGATCGGCGTTGAGCTGATCGGGAACGCGGAACTGCAACAGCGGCGCACCAGCGGTGACTTCGCCTTGATGCTGGACTTCGTTCGCAGCCTCGGCCCGCCCGGCCCCTTGACCCAGCTGGCCCTGCTGTCGGCGCAAGATCCCGAGCTCGCGAAAAAGCCGCCGCGCGTAGCGAGCTTCGAGCCACGAAGCCTCGCTCGTTCCTTGTCGCTAGGGGTGCTGGGGCAGCTCTGGGCCGGCGGCGCGCACGCCTCGGCATTCCAGGGGCTAGCTGGCTGGCAGTTGGGCAACGTCTGGCGCACGCCCGATGACGGGGCGCTGCGTTGAAACGGGAGCCTGAACGGCGGTGGGCCGGGCGCAGAGCCCGGAACTCGCGTACGTTTTTCATATGGACCCGCTGGTTCGCCGAGCCAATCCATCCGACGTCGACCGTATCGTCACGCTCATTCAGGCCTACGGGCAGGAGGTCTATCAACGAGCTGGCGGCGTGACCGCGGCAACCTTGCTCAACGATGCCTTCGGCGAAGTGCTCGAGCTCATCGTCTCGGATCCACTGATTGGCGATATCAACGGCTTCGCCGCGTGGGAGAAGAGCTATCACGTCATCGCCGGCGCGCGCGGCGGGGCGCTCCTTGGCTTGTACGTGGACCCCGCGGCGCGGGGGCGTGGCATTGGGCGAGCGCTGCTGGCTGCCGTGTCGCGGGAGGTGCGCGCGATCGGCGGCAGCTTCGTCGCGGGGCTGCCCAGGACGCGCTGCGAGTCGCTGGACCACGTCGCAGCGGAAGTCCGCTCCGGCGCGTCCGAAGCAGAGCTCGTGGCGGCCGATCTTACCTGAGTGTCCGCCAGCGCTGCCGCGCCGCAGCTCGTTGGCTGGGGCGTCACTCCGGAAGGCTGGAGGGCACCGGCACCGCGCCGCCGCCGCGCACGTGCTGAACGATGCTGGTGCTGAGCTTCGAGTCGGCTTTGACGCACTTGAGGCTCACGTCGCCCGTGACGGCTCCCTGGCATTCCTTGCGGCGTTCGAGGTAGGCGCTGTTGATGGCTGCGTCCTTGCGTAAGGCCTCTTGCACATTGTCGTCGAGGAAGCGCCACTCGATGGACGTGGCCTTGGGTGCGGGCGGCTTCTGCAGGGTCACTTCTTCTCCCGAGAGCGTCACGCAGGAGCCGTCCCAGCGGAGGGCGTCGTAGCTGCTGCCTGCCCCGCTCACCTGCATACCGCCAGCGTCGGCGCGCCGCTCGAACAGCAACAAGACTTCTTCGTCGAACTCCAGGAACCCTCCGGAAGAAGCACCGCCGGAGGCGTTCCACGCCTCCGTCTTGCGCGTCAGATAGCCGCGCGTCCATGGCGAGCCGTTGCCGAAGAGGTGCAGCGCCATGCCGGGGTGCCGCTTGTTGCAAAGTCGCTTCACGAACTTCGGCTCTGGCAGACACACCGAGCCCGGCTTGTGACAGTCCTTGGGCACCGCTTCGGCGCTGGCTCCACTCTCCCCGCTGGTCTCGGCAGCACCGTCCGTTCCGGCTTCCTCCCCGCCCGATTCCTTCGAGGCGGTCGCGGTAGGCGCGTCCGCTGCGGGCTTGGCGGCGCCGCACGCGAGGGCGGTGGCCAGCGGGAACAAACAGGCCAGATATCTCCACGGCATGCCGCGCTTTTACCCGAAGTCGCCCACTCCGGGAAAGCGCCTCCCTCGCTCCGGCTCGGCAAGGGTGCGGCGCAAGTCCTGCAGGCCGGCCATAAAGGTGGCCTTTCGCGCGAAAACCGGCCGTAGACACGCGTAACGCTGCCGAAACAACCGCGACTCGCGGACGGGTGTTTCGTTGCTGAGCAGCATGAGTCCGCCTGTCGAACAGAACGTCCGAAGCGCACCGGCCGTCGGGTCTGGCTGGAAGGTCGAGGCTCAAAGCTCCACGCAATACACGGTTCACCTGTGGGGTGACCTTGGCCTGGGCTGGTTTGGACGACTTGCGACCGCGCTCGCGCACCGTGGGCTCAACATCGATAGCGCCCAAGCCATGCGCGACGCTGACAGCGCCTGGTCTGGAACCCTGCAGCTCTCGACGAGCGGCTCACTCGCAGTGGAAGTGGATCCTCGCAGCCTCGATTACGTGGCGCTGTGCAACGAAAGCTGCGCCGCGGGACACGAGGTCGATTTGCACTGCGACAGTCACCGGCTCGTGCGCACCGAAACCGGCACGCTGCAGTTGCGGCTCATCGCAGCGGATCAGCTTGGGCTTCTGTCATCGCTGCTGGATCGGCTGCAATTCCTGGGTTTGTTCCCCGAGCAGCTGCGCGTGACGACCACGGGTCCATTCGTTGACGATACGCTGTGGCTGCGCGGCGTTGCCGGACATCCGCCGTCAACTCAAGCTGAACAAGCTTTGCGTGAGTTGCTGATTCGCATTACCCGGCCGGCAAATTGAAGCGGCGCCCGATCAATCCTGAGCTAGAAACGCGCATGGTCGCACCTCGTGAATTGGACTCCGACTCGAACACGCGGCCACCCGGCTTCACGGGAAGCCTGGAGGGCGCAAGCCTCGCCGATCTCGTACAAATGGAGTGTCTCTCGGGCGCGCGTTGCGTCATGCGAGTAACCTCCGGGGATGATATCGGCTACCTGTACTTCGATCGCGGGCGCGTGGTGCATGCGATGTCTTCGTCGAACTTCGGGGAAGCGGCAGCCCTCGAGATGCTGGCGTGGACCTCGGGCAACTTCCAACCCTGCAACGCAGGTTGGCCCGACAGCGAATCCATCCACAGCTCCGTTCAGAGCTTGGTGCTCCGTGCGGCCCAAGCCCGCGACGAATCCGGGCATCACAACCTGGTCCAGTTTCGCAGGCCGCGAACCGAGCCGATGCCTCGGCCTCGCGACGAGCGCCTACCGATGAACAAGCGGAGCGAGCCGCCCACCGACCTCGAGCTGCGTGCGCCGGAGTCCCGCCGCCCAGCGCCGAGCATCCCTGCCTCCGGAGTGACCAAAGTCCAAGCTGCCGTACGGCTCGACGCGAGCGGGAGTATCCTTTCCAGCAAGGGCTCTGGCACGGAGGAGCTCGCAGCGGCTGCTGCCCTGGCCACGCGGCTGGCTGGCCTCATCGGTGACGCCTTCGGTCTCGAAAAGGTGGTGGCGATCGAAAGCAGCGGCCTCACCCAGCGGACGTTGATCGGTGTGGAGAAGAACGGCAATCTCGTTGGGCTGCGAGCACCATCGGACACGGATCTCGCTTCCGTCAGGGAACGTTATGGCATTTGAGTCTACTTCGCAGACGCTCGGTAGCTTACGCGACGTCGAGGGCGTGCAGGGCAGCTTCGTTCTCACCGAGGCTGGCGAGCTGGTCGGGACGGATCTGCCGGCGCTCTTGCTTCGAGAGATGTTCGTCGAGACGGGGCCGCGCATCGTGCGTCTGTGTGAGACGCTCGAGCACGGGGGCGAGTCGATCGAGAGCCTGGCCATCCGATTCACCGACCACAAGCTCCACGTGCGGCGGTCGAGGGTCGGCTTTCTTTGCGTCTTCGCCAACACCGATACGAATGCCCCGGCGCTGAAGATGGCGCTAGCCCTCGTCGCTCGTCGGCTCGAGACCTCCGGGCAGTCGCACGCAGCGGAGGCGGCGCTGCCCTCGCCCGCCGGGGTAGCCACGACCACTATCGTGTCGGCGACGACGCCCTCCGCTAGCGCGCCCCCTGCGTCGAGCAAACCGCTCCAGAGTTATCGCGGCGTTCGCCTGCGGAGCTAGGCAGTCCTACGGTCGCGTGATCCAGGCCGTAGCTAGCAGGAAGCCTTGCGTTCGCCGCCAGCGGCCAAACATGCGCCGCGACAGGAGGGATGGCACACGGGTGGTCAAAACCTCTACCTCGAAGGTGCCAGCGGGGTCCACTCGCAGCGCGACGTCCTTGAAGCCCAAGAACGCCTGAGTGCTGGGGAACTGGCACTTGTAGACCGCCTCCTTTGCCGAGAAAATCAACCGCGCGGCGACGCCTGGTCCCAGGTCGCCCAGCAAGTCGAGCCGCTGCCGCTCCACGCTGCTGCACACGCGGTCGATCAGCTCGTTCGGTAGCCCGAGCTCGAGCTCGACGTCGATACCGATCCCTAGGTATCCCTCGGCCCAGCCAACGGCCGCCGCACAGTGGCCCTGCGTGTGCGTGATGCTGCCGACCACACGCGCTGGCCACAGAGGCTCGCGGCGCGGCCCAACGTGCAAGGCCGTGCTCGCCTCCACGCCCAGGCCCAGGCGCGAGAGCGCGCGGCGCGCACATTCACGGCCCTTGGCGAACTCGGCGCGGCGCTTCTCGACGGCGCGCTCGACATAAGGAGCTTCCTCTTCGAGCAGCGGTGCGGCGCCGGCGGCTGGGTCGCCCCACTCCGTCACCACGCCGTCGGGTAACAGCCCTGACCACATCGAGAGCGAGCATGGCATCGACGGCGCAAGCACACCAGGCGGGTCTTCGCCGCGCCCCTCTGCTGCTCGGCTACGACTCACACGCGGGTGACGTCCACGCCCACCCGCACGCGGTGCTCACCGCCGCCGAGGATGACCCCTCGCAGCGGGCTCGCATCCCCGAAGTCGCGTCCCCAACCGAGCGTTACGTGCTCGTCGCTCGGGATACAGCCATTGGTGGGATCGAAGTCCACGTAGTCGAACCCTGGACACCACACCGCGATCCACGCGTGTGAAGCGTCCGCCCCCTGCAGGCGCGGCCGTCCCGAAGGCGGCGCGGTATGGACGTAGCCGCTCACGTAGCGCGCGGGCAGACCGAGCGAGCGCAACATGGCGAGCTCCAGGTGCGCGAAGTCCTGACACACCCCTTCCCGTCGCTCGAGCACCTCCTCCACGGGGGTTGCGACGGTGGTGGTCCCTGGCCTGTACTTGAAGTCGTCGCGCAAGCGGCGAGTAAGCT
>DASQDA010000717.1:0-1786 GCA_035634435.1 Polyangiaceae bacterium | reverse complement strand
GTGCATGCGGAGCTCTTCATCGCGACTGGGTGCGCCGCCGACCCAGAGCTCATGGAAGAAGACACACCTTTGGCAATCGCTGCTGTTCGCCTGGACGTGCAGCATTCTTGCTCTTTCGTTGTCCGGAGAGCCCTCGACGGCGCACGCACAAAGCGCGCAGCCGACCGGCGCCCGGGCTCAGGCGGAGCCCGTCCAAATCGCCGTCGACGAGGGCACCAAGACCGTCGCGGTCGTCACGCAGACGCCCGCTCGCAACAATCGCTGGATCACCGATCGCGCCCCGACAGTGTTGCTCCGGCGCGGCCCGGCGGGCTTACCGTGGTGGCAATGGCTTGGGATCCCGCTGCTCGTGCTTTCGTCGTGGCTGCTGGGGTTCGCGGCGAGCCGCCTGAGCATCGGCGTGTTGCAGCGCTTCGCGCAGCGCACACGCAATGGGTGGGACGAAGTTCTGCTCACGCGCATACGAGGTCCACTCACGTTGGCGTGGTCACTCGGTGCTTGTTACGTGCTGGAGCCGTGGCTGGGTTTGCCCCCCGGACCGGAGCGGTTTGCCGTCAAGCTGTTGAAGCTCGGGCTCTTCGTCGCCTTCTTCTGGTTTCTGTCGCGTGTAGTGGAGACCGTGGCCACGCTGATGGCCCGCTCGCCCTGGGCGGAACGACACCCCGCGTCGCGCTCGCTCTTGCCCCTGGCGGGGCGCATCATGAAGTTCGCTATTCTCGCCATGGGCGTGGTCGCGATCTTCGCGGAGCTTGGCTATCCGGTCGCCAGCCTCATCGCGGGCCTCGGGGTTGGCGGTATCGCCGTCGCCTTGGCCGCGCAGAAGACGGTCGAGAATCTGTTCGGAGCTTTCTCTCTCGGCGTGGATGAGCCATTCCGCGCGGGAGATTTCGTCAAGGTCGACGAGGTGACGGGCACGGTCGAATCGATCGGCCTCCGCTCCACGCGCATCCGCACGCTCGACCGCACGCTCGTCACGATTCCCAACGGTAAAGTCGCCGAGATGCGCATCGAGTCGTACAGCGTGCGCGACCGCACGCGTTTCGCCTGCAAGCTCGGGCTCGTCTACACTACCAGCTCGCAGCAGATGCGGCAGGTGCTGACTGGTCTCGAAGACGTGTTGCGCCGCCAGCCCAAGCTGTGGCGGGAGTCGTACGACGTGGCGCTCGCGGCCATCGGCCCTTCCTCGCTCGACATCGAGGTGAGCGCCTGGTTCGAGACCACGGCGAATGTGGAGTTTCTGGTGATCCGGGGTGAGGTGTTGATGGGGTTCATGCAAGTGGTAGAAGAGGCAGGCACGTCGCTCGCCTTCCCAACCCGCACGATCCATGTGCTCAGTCAGGACGACGCACCGGCGGCTCCGCTGGCGTGAGCCGCCGGTGCCCCCGCAGCGAGGCTGGGTTGCGCCGGGTCGTCGAGAAAGCAACGACTGCTACCCTGAGGCACCTCGTAAAGCACTGGAGCTTCCCGGGGGCAGCGCTGGAAGCACTTGGGGCAGCGGGTGTGGAAGCGGCAGCCTGAAGGCGGGTGCACCGGCGACGGTACCTCCCCTGCGATCAACAGGCGCTCGCGACGCGCTTCTCGATTCTCCGACGAGGGGGGCCTGGCGACCAGGCGCGGCACGGAGGCCAGCAAGCCTTGGCTGTACGGGTGGCGCGGTTCGCGGAAAAAGGCCTCGGTCTCACGGAGCTCCACGATCTGGCCCAGGTACATCACCGCCACGCGGTGGGCGATGCTGCGTACGACCCCCAGTACATGCGGGATGTACAAGTAGGAGAGGCCAAACTGG
>DASQDA010000716.1:0-8568 GCA_035634435.1 Polyangiaceae bacterium | reverse complement strand
CTTGCCAGACTCGGGCGCCGAGAAATGCGGCCAGTTTTCGCTCGGACGCTGGCCCGGCCGTAGGTCGTTGTTCACCTCTGCTTCGACACTCACGTCGCTCGCAGCGTCGACGTCGTGGTATGAGGTCTCGAGTCGGAACGCCGGCTCGTCCGCGCCGATCTCCGAGCTGGTGCTCGGGTCCGCCACCAGCTCGACGAACAGCCCACCACCGCCGCCACGCCTGCCCTGGCCAGTATCCATGGCGGAGCTGCGCGTGCCGAGGAACAAGGCCGGAGTACGCAGCACCGCCGCGCCGTCCTCCACACTGGCGCGCCGAGCGCCGTAGATGCGCCCCACGCGGTAACCTGCGCTGGGCACGACCCGCAGCACCACGTCCCTCGCGAGCGGCAGGAGACGCACGCCCGCCTCCTGAAGCACCAGGCGCTGCAGGTCGTTGCCGTGTTCTGCAAAGGCGTAGTTTCCAGCGCCGAGCTCAGCGATGGCGCGTGGCATACTGGCGTCGAAGGACTGACCCATGCCAAGCACGCTGAATTGAACGCCTTGGCGCACCAGGCTCTCTGTCAGCGCCACGATGCGCGCCTCGTCCCTGATGCCGCTATCGGCTTTGCCGGTCGTGAGCAGCACGATCCGCGAGCTGCCCACGAAGTGAGGTAGCGACGCCGTTCGCTGCGACGCTGCGGCGATACCTGCGTAAAGGTCGACCTCGTCGACCGGGCCCGGACCTGGCAGCGCCACGTCGGACACATTGGTTTCGCCCGGCACGGCGCCGCTCACCAGCAACTTCGGCTCCTTGCCGAAGCTCAGCACGCTCAGGCGGTCTTCCGGCGAAAGCTCGGCGAGGAGTGCCTCGATCATCCCGGTGCCGGTCTTCGTGAGCCCCGCTGCAGCGGCCGATGTTTCGACCGCCAGCACCAAGTGCACCGGCTCGCGCGGCCGCGTCTTCGGGTCGACCGCGCTGTTGAGCGAAACGAACGCCATCGTCCACGTCCCGTCGTCGAAGCGCGGCGCCACGGCCAACGACGGATGGGCGCAGACCACGTCGCCGCAGTCGGCTGCCGGCTGATCGAGCGCGTGCTCGGCGAAGAAGCCGACCTGATCGAGCACGGCGGGCTCGGGCACTCTGCCGTCTTCGATCAGCTTGCGGAACTGCGCCGCGTCCTGGGCGCCGGCCTGCGTGACACCGACCGAACCACTGGGCCGCTGAGCGTCCGTCACGTTGTTGTCAGAGCCGCAACCCCACAGGGCCGTCAGCACCACGGTGCAGGCAAACTTCATGGTTGTTCCTCCGCTGGCAGGTCCAGCATCAAGAGATCGAAGCGAGCGCCGACCGTCGAATGCTCATTGCCGCACGCGTCCGGCGCGATCAGCACGTCGTCTGCGCGACCCACGAATGCACGCGTGCGGCGGCCCGCAATGACGGCCTCGCCCTCTTCTCCAGCCGTGAGCGCAGGTTTCAGCGCCCTCAGCTCGACCGAAGCCGGCTCGATATACGCGGAGCAGGCGGTGTGTCTGCCGTCGCGACCGAGACCAGTGACGCTGGTGACAGCGGCGATCTGGGCGCTGCTCTCGTTGAGCCAGATCTCGAGCCTCGCTCCATGGTTGGCCCTCGCCACGCTCAGGTCCGGTGCAAGCGGTACCGGGGCGTAGCCGCTCGGGGCGTAGCCGTTCGAGAAAGGAACGAGCTCTCGCATACCGACCTGGAGCTTTTCCCCAACCTGAAAGGGAAAGCTCCAGGCTGGCGCACAGAGGAAAAGTGGCCAGCTCGATTCGTGCTCTCTACCGAGCTCCAGGCTCAAGCAGCCGTCCGGCAATGTGTCGCGGCGCAGCAGCACGAAGTCGCTTCCGGCACGCGGCGTGCCCGACCAACCCAGGAGCGCTGGCGCGTCGCTCGGCGCGGCCGTGCCGGACGCCACCGGCGGCAAGGCCGTGACCTCGAGACCTTCGCCCGCGGCCAAAGCCTTGAGGTCGCCGTGCCCCTCGAGAATCAGCGACTGCGCGAGGAAGCGAGGGTCCTTGGCCTCTGCCCACGTGCTTTCGGTTTCGACGAAGTTGGCACCGTCCTCCCAGAAAACGAGCTGGTCCGGGAAGCCGAGCAGTTGCACGAGGGCTGCGCACCTTCCACGTGGTGGCCACGAAACCCTCTCGCCAGTCAAGTCGAGCGGCAATGTTCCGCCGGCAGCAACCTCGTAAGTAACGGGCTTACCAAACAGCTTGCGTTGCGCGAGCAGCTCGCCCGATCGCCCCTTCATTCGGTCGCAGCGAACATCAGCCACCAGCTCCTGGACGCGCACCTTGACCGGCTCGCGTGTCGTGTTCGCGAAGTAGGCGCGACTGCCGTAGTGGTACTCGTGGCAGTCGAGCAGGCTGACCGAACCCGCCAGCAAGCTCAGCCAGAGCGCAGCGCCGCTGCTCGTCCGCCGGCGCCATGACGCCCGTGTCATGCTCCTGGTCGCTTCCGCGGCTCCGGAGCGCTCATTTGCCCGGTTTATCTTCGCGTCGCTCAGCACGAGCCCCAGCAGAGCAAACTATGTGCCCCCGTGGCACCTCGATACGTGCGTCCCTGCGCGTGCGCAATCACTCGAGCGACGCCCGTGGAGAATTAGAGCACGAGCTCGCTCGGGTGGCGCGGAAAGCCGGTGACAAAGCCCATCGAATAGCGCGCATTGATTTCACCGAGCGCGCAGAAGCCGCCGCCCTCCCTCGAACGATAGCGATAGCCATCGATGCCGAACGGTCCGAAGTAGCCAGCGGCCCACAGCGCCTCGGCCACCCGCACCGCTGCGGCCACCAGCAACGCGGACTCGCCCGCGTGCAGCTCCGCGGGCGACGCGCAGCGAATGCCGCGAAACACACCGCGATCGCTTACTTCCTGCACGCACACGCGCCCGAGCTCAAATGCGCCGTCCCGCCAGACGAAGCCGTGCAGGCTGAGCTCCAGCGTCGGTTGCACGAGAGGCTCGACGATCACGCCGTCGCTCCGCAGCGACGCGTCAATCCAGGCCCACTGCTTGGCATCGATGCTCGCATAGATACGCAGCTGCCCCCGCCCTGAAAAGGATAGCGGTCGCTTGAGCAGCCAAGGACGCTCTTCGGAAAGTGGCAAAGCCAACAGCTCGCTCCGCTCGCTCACGTAGCGCTGCCCGGTCAAGCCTCCGCCCAGCTGTAGCGCAAAGAGCCGGTGATTGACCCGGCGCAGCACGGCGGCAGCAGGGTGCGGCTCCGGCTCCACCCCGGCCTTCCGCAGTAGCGAGAGCGCTCGCGGCGTGGGACACCAGGCGCGCCCCACCAGCCCCGCGCCCGCCCCGCCGACGAGGGTGTCCGCCGCGATGAGCACGTCTTGTTCGCCCAGCAGGTTGCGGGCGCCAGCACCGTACAGCGCCAGCTGACGCGTGAGACGTGTGGGTGCGCTGTAACTGTGCGGCGGTAGCGATAGCTCCAGCTCCGCGTCCAAGTTCAGCACCCAGCCGAAGCGCATCGGCGAGCTCACTCGCTGGGCGTGTCGGGCCCGGCGTGGCGCGCTCTGACCTCCGGCACGTAGCTCTCGAGCGCTGCCACGAACTCGGCCGGCATACCGACGCGCCGCCGTGCGACCGCCGCGAGCGGTTCCCCCCGCAACACCCAGGGTGAGAGCGGCGGCGGCAGATGGGACACCCAGTCATCGAAGCGGCAGCCTCCCGTCCAGCGCGTGAACCAACGCACTGCGAAAGCAACGTGCCCGAGCTCCTCCTTGCCAATCTGCTCTTGCAGCTGAGCGCCGACTTCGTCCCCAGCGGCGCGGAAGCGACCGGCGAAGTTCGTCGCGTGCTCCAGGTTGGCCGCTTCCAGACCCATACCCATGACGGCCACGAAGCCCAGCTTCGAAGAGCACGCCGGCACGCGCCTCCAGAACCAATCACGCACGCCAAAGGCACCGATTTCGAAGCCAAGCCCCTCGATGTGAGCGCGGTAGAGATTCATGTGCCGGATCTCGTCCAGGCAGATCCCGAGCAAACCCTTGCGAAACTCCAGCTCGGCGTCGCAAAAAGCCAGCAGCGCCCAGCACATCAGCTCCGCCGCTTGCAGCTCGTGATGGAAGAACGCATGCAACGCACGCGCGCGGTAAAGCGGCTGCTTGAGTGCTTCCGGCTTCGGAGTGCGTTCGCCGCGTCGCGCTGGGTAAAGCGCTGGCGGCCGACCCGGCGCCGTCAAGCGCACAGGCCGAGCGTCCACGCTGAAGTGACGCGGCACGTCCGGCGGAGCGAGCTTGACGCCGAGGTCGGTGCTCGTCACGTAGTGGTGCGCCCACGTCTCGACACTCGTCAGCTCATCCCTTAGTGCAGAGTGTGCCACTGACCCTCGTGCTGCACCTTGGGAACTTCGGCCTCGGGAGGCGGCATCTGCGGCAAGGGTGAGCTGGTGGGTTGCGGCGAGCGGGCGAGCACGATGTGCACCCGACGCGCCTGTTGCTGCACCTGCTGACGCTGTTGTTCCTCACGCGCTTCTTCCTCGGCCCAGCGCGCCAGCGTTGCGCGCGCCTTCCGTTTGCGGCGACGCCAGCCCATGACGAACAAGCCGAACGTCCCCATCCAGACGAAGGTGCCACCGAAAAGGACCGGCCAAAACGTGTACCGCTTGGCGACGTCCTCGCGCCATTCTTGCTCCAGCTCGATCAGAGTCAGCCCGTAGGCGCCGAGCAGGGCCGAGGGAAATTCTTCGCCGGAGCGCATACGCTCGATGAGCCCGCGAAACCGATACTGCTCACGCTGACGCACCAGGTAACGCACCACATCCACCGACTGCGCATAGGCGGTCTCAGCCGTGCTCTCGTCGCGCGGAAAGCCCTTGTCCAGACTGGCCAAGGGCAACAGCGAATCCGCCAGCGTCGCCACCCACAGCGATTGCAGCCGCGCCATCGAGCTCTCCCCCGACGCGAGCACCGCGAACCCCTCATTGAACCAGCGCGGAATGGGCGCGCCCGCCACGGCATCGAACAAGGCGACATGCGCCAGCTCGTGGCGGAACACCTGCACCAGGTCAGAAGCGTCGGTTGGATGCACGGGGCCCACGCTGAGCAACACCAGCGCGATCTCCGAGTAGGCAACGCCGGCAGCGTACTCCGGATAGGGGGCCCCGCGCGGCGCAAGCGTCGCCATCTCGCCTGGCGTGCGCGCGACATCCACGCGGACACGCGCGAGCACGGGTGCGCCGAGGCGCTCACTGAGCTCCTGACGGATCACGGTGGACTCGGAGATCAGGCGCTGCACGTGCTCGCGAATCGACGGGTGGTAGTAGAATCGGATCCAGCCGCCATCGAAGGTGTTGAAGCCCGGCGGAGCCGGCGTCGGCGAGAGCCGACCTGGGCCGAGCCGCGGCGCGTCGTCTGGAGCTCGGTGATCCCCACCGGGTGCAGCAAGGTCGGCTGGCGGCTCACTGCCCGTGCGCTCGGCAGCGGAGTCCCACGGAACCTGGGCACGCGCCGGCAGCGCGAAGGTCTGCAGCATCAGGGCCAGGCCAATGAACACCAGCGCCCGGCGCAAGAAAAAGGGCGCGACGTCCCACAGGGCCCGCAGCAGGTGCATCAGTCTTTGAATATGGACCGTTTCCCGGGCGGCGGCTTCCCGCTACTTCGGTTAGGCAAGCGGAGCGCGCCGGACGCGCCTCGGCTCGGGATCGTTCCGGCCGACAGACTAAGGCGCGAGCCAGGAGAGCGGCGCGTACAGTACGGGCGAAGCCACCACTGCTGAAGGGGTCGCGCCCAGAGCCAGCAGCGCCGCCACGGAAACCAGAGTTGCCCACAGTGGGATCGCAAGTTTGCCGGCCGTCCGGCAAACTTGCTCCGGCCAGCGTACGAGTCCGAGGACGCAGCACAGCCCAATGGCGAGGCAGACGTCGAAGACGGCAATTCGGGCGGGCGCGTGGCCCAACGCGCGAATCACCAGCAACAAGGGGCCCAGCGCTGCGAGCCCAGCGAAGGCGCGACGAATGCTGCGAGCATGTGCCGGCGGCGGCTTGCCTTCTGACCACGACAACACGCGAGCGCTGAGCACGCTGCCCGCCAGTATCAAGCAGGCCGCGGCCAAGGCAAAGGCCGTTGCACCGAGCGGACGATGGTGCGTCGCCACCTGGACGCGAGTCGCGAGCGCAGCCACGGGCAGCGATGCCAGCGCAAGCCCCCAGAGCAGCGAACGCGCCGGAAGGCCCAGACGCGACAGATTGCGAATCCCGCCCGCGAGCGGTCCCAACACCAAGGCGCCGGCACCCGCAAGCACCACCCAGGTTGGCAGACTGTCGACGACTCGCAGGGCCGCCGGCAGCGCGGCGATCAGCGCCGCGAGCGTCCCCCCCAGCAGCCCGACGCGAAAGCTCAAGCTGGCCGCAGCTCGAGGCGCACACGGCTGGCGAGCGGTTGTGGCACGTAGTCGTGGCGCAAATACCAGCGCAACGCGCGCGTCAACGCCTCGCGAGCGGGACGATGCGTGTAGCCAAGCTCCGTTTCGGCCTTCTTGCTGGTGACCCAGACCTTATTGAAGGCGTAGTCACGCGCGAGTCGGTAGGTAAGCAGGGGCTCGCGCTGCGTCCAACCAGCCCACATTTCGAGCGCGCGCCCTACCAAGCCGAGCATGCCTGGTGACGGCGCCTTGCCGGGCTCCGCGAGGCCGGTCAGCTCATGCAGAAGCCCGAACAGCTGCCGGTACGTGAGATTGTCACCGCCGAGTAGATAGCTCTCACCGATGCGGCCGCGCTGCATGGCGAGGATGTGCCCGTCGGCGACGTCTTCGACGTCCACGATCGAGACGCCGCCTTCGGTTGCGGGCACCCGGCGACCCGGCTTGAGACTCAGGTACTCGAGCAACAGGCGACCGTTCGGCGTTGGCTTCCAGTCACCGGGACCGAAGATGGTGGTCGGCATCACGCTGACGATCGGCAGGCCCGCGGCGAGCTGGTCCTCGACCACGCGATTGGCTTCGATCTTTGCGCGCACGTAGATTTCCGGATCTTGCAAATTGAACGCGTGGCCCTCGTCGAGGAGCTCGTCTCCATCTGCAACACCCAGCACGCCGGCGCTGCTGGTGACCACGATGCGCTCGATGTTCTTGCGGCGCCCCGCCGCCTCCAGCACGGCGCGCGTTCCCTCGATAGCTGGCTGAAGGATCTGCTCGGGGCGCGGGCTCCAGTAACGAAAGGGCGAGGCGACGTGGAACAGGCGCGTGCAGCCCGCGAGGCTTCGATAGACGGTGTGAGCGACCGTGAGATCGCCATAGGTGAGCTCCAGGCGGTCTTGCGAGAGACCTTCGAAGACCGACAGGTTGGCCCCTGGGCGGACGAAGGCCTTCACGTGCTCACCGCGCTCGACCAGTCGACGCACGAGCATCGAACCGACGAAGCCGGAAGCGCCAGTTACCAGGGTCCACTGCGTTCTCATTGTACTTGTGCGCCTAAGTACCAAACCCTGCGCCGGGCACCAAGCCCCGCAGCTCCAACGCCATGGAGCGCGGCGTTTGCGGGCAAATGGCCTGCGGGCGCGCGGCTCGCGGCCCTTTCGCGCGCTCCAGGCCTTGACGCTTCGGGTTTAGTAGGGATGCTTTCTACGGCGCCCCGCTCGGCCCTTGCCTGTCGTTCTTGCCCGCTCGCGGGCAGAAAAGAGAATCCTTGATGAAGCGTATCGTTCCCTCCTTCACCGCTGGTTTGGCGTTCGTCGTTTTGGGGCTCGGCTGCAGCTCGGATGAGTCGCCGGGCGGACCCGCTGGCGGCAGCGCAGGGCAGGCTGGCTCGGGGCAAGGTGGCGCGGCCCAAGGCGGCTCCACCCAGGGCGGCTCCACGCAGGGCGGCTCGGCCCAGGGCGGCACCTCGGCCGTGACGACTGGCGGCTCTGGCGGCGGCGCCGGTGCGAGCGCTGGGGCGGCCCCAATGGGCGGCTCGGGTGGCGGTGCGGGCGCGGGCATGCCCATGGGACTACCCACCGAGGACTCGAAGAGCGCTATTTCGGCATTTTTGAAGAGCGGCGCCTACAAGATGGCCCCGTGGGTGCCGCAGAGCCCCGCGCCGCGCTTGCAAGAGAAAGGCAGCCAGCATGAGATGCCTCGCATGGAGCCCGGCGCTGGCGGCCAGGGCGGCGCAACGGCCGGCTCGGGAGGCAAGGGCGGCTCAGGCGGCGGCGGGTCCGGCGGTAAGGGAGGCGCCGCTGGGTCCGGCGGTTCGGGCGGAGGCGCTTCTGGCGCAGGTGGCGCAGCGGGTGGCGAAAAGGGCGGCGGCGTCACCGAGGTCAAGGTCTGGATGAACGCTCCCCTGGTGGACTCGCTGCGCAATGGTCGCACCGGCGGAGGCATGGGCCCGCAGGTAGACCAGTGGAGCATGGCCGTGAAAGAGATCTTCGGCGCGGCGGGCGAGGTCGTGGGTATGGCGGTGATCTATCGCGCTCGGAACACCCCTGACATCGCCAGTTACACCTACTATTGCTACGGTCCAGACCCCGTTTGCGAGAAGGGGAAAACGCCGACCCTCGACGCGCCCATCTACGGCCAGGGACGCGCGCCCACCGCCCTGTGCCAGTACTGCCACTCAACCGGGTCGACCGGCGTGGCCCGGTTC
>DASQDA010000715.1:0-3526 GCA_035634435.1 Polyangiaceae bacterium | reverse complement strand
CGTCTCTTTGCAGACGGACGCGGGGTTGCCCTTGAGAGCAAAGCCAATGAGACCCTGCTTGTAGCGAGGGTCCATCCGGATGTTGTCCGCGTTGAATGTCTTCAGTGTGCAGCGATTGTTGTTCTGCACCTGCGTCGAGATGCCCGCGAGGGGACAGAAATCCACGTTCATGCCCGGTGCGCCGTAGACGTCCGGGTCCGTATTCGGAATCAGCGTGTAGATCTCGGAGTCCGCCGGCGGCGTGGTGCTGCCAGGAACGACGTTGTACCAGCCGAAGTCCAACCTGCAGTTTCCTCCGCGCAGGACCAGCGTCCCGCTGAAGCCGCAGAGCGGCGAAAACACGCCAGGCCCAGTGCGCGCGTCGCTTTCCCAGTTGATGCGTTCATTCCTGTAGGCGAAGAGGCCTGACAGTTCCAGGGCGCTGGCGGGAAAGCCTCGGGTCGGTCCACAGCACGCCTGCTCGAGCGGGTTCGCCGGCTGCGGCACGGGGAACCCATTCGGCTCCATCACGACCTTCTGCGCCGCTGCAGGTGCCGCGACCAACAGTGCTCCCAGCAGGGCTGCCTTTAAGACGGTATTAAGGATGCGTGACCGCGTGAACATCGGTCGCACCATAGCACTGAGCGGGTGCCCGTCTACGAGGCCGGAACCGATTGCAGCCCCCGGATTTGCCCACCCGAGTGACCGTCCATAGCGTGCGTGCTCGCTCGCCCGAGCGTTGGGTCGCAGCGCGCATTTGATAAAACGAGACGTCGAACGACCGTGGGCGGAAGCGCCATAGGCAAGACGTTTAACCAGCGTCGCTGCGGTGGCTCGGCGCGACGCCCGAGCGCACGTCGGCACAGCAACGAAAGCCCGTCTCCGTGCCGTTGTAGTAACGGTCATGCGCAGTTTGCGCGGCGCGGCAGAAGTTGCGACCTGGTTGCCAATACGCGCCCTTCATTGCAGGTCGAACCGGTCGACTGCCGTCGATTGCGACGAATTCTTCGACGTTACCGGAAAGGTCCAGCACGCCAAAAGGGCTGCTGCAGCGCGGATGAGCGCCGGGCGGTGAACGGAGATCGCGCAATTTTCCAGCGACACTCACGATGTCGGTGCGGTCAGCGTTGCAAGCATCGGCGTCGCGACGAAATCCGTAAGGGTATGGCTGCATCGCCTCGCCCTCACACGCGAAGTTCCATTCGCTCTCGAGGCACACGCGCTTGTCAAGGCCGCCGCAAGTCTCCTCCGCGTGCGTGAAGCTTCGGAAGTTGGCTGGCAGCGATTCGCCGTCTGCGACGTATTCGTGCCGGTCAATGCAGTAGCTCATTCGGCGACGCGCGTGAGACTCGCAGGTCGACGGTCCATACTCGGCGCACCGAAAGTGCTCGTAAGCGCCGCCCTTTGGGTCGAGGTAGCGTTTGCAGTTCAAACGAACCTCGGGGCAATAGCTACCTTGCACGAGCACCATGTCGTCCGGACACGCCGCGCTTGAAGCTCGTCGGGTGCCAACCAACGCCGCTGCGATGGCGGGGGCCTCGCCATTCGGTTCCGTCGGGGAGACCGTCTCCGGCGATTCGGCTTTCCCGCTGGTTGCCCCTGGCTCGTCACACGCGCCTGCGGTGCACGTGGCGCCAATCAAACTGTGGGAGAGGAGCCGGGCCACGCGGCCCACTACCCTTCGGGGGAAGGCGGCTCACGTCAAGTGCGTCTGCGTCCGTATCACTTTGGACCCTGGAAGGTAAGGCGCCTAGGACTGCTGAAAGCGTTGGGCAATCAGCAGCTTACAGTGAGTTCTTGATGTTGAAGACTCAGCCTGCGGCCCGGCCGCTCCCGGGCGGTGCCAGGCGTGAACCTGCGCGCTCTAGCCCGCCGGACCCGCCGCTTTGCAGCAGCGGATCCCTATCTGGACGCCGCTGTAGTGATCGTCGTGCGCGGTGGTGGCAGGTCGGCAGCGATTGCGCGCGGCCATCCACCAGCCGCCCTTGAGCGCATTCCGGAACGGATAGACGGACGGCGGGGCGTCCCGGAGCACGGGCTCGTCCAGGTTCCCCGCCAGGTCATAAACGCCGAACGGGCTCGTGCATTCGCTCAGGGAGCCGGAAGGCTGCCGCCAGTCCTTGAGTATCTGCTTACGCAAGCCAGGCTCGTAAAGCGCGCTCCGGTCCTGGTTGCACACCGGTGCGCGAGCAAACCCGTAGGGGTACGGACGCATCTCCTCCCCTTCACAGGCGAAGTTCCATTCGCTTTCGGTGCACACGCGCTTGCCAATCGCGGTGCAAGTCTGGCTGGCGATGACGAAGCTCGCGTCCCCTCGAGGGAGCCGCTCCGCGGGCTGCGTGTATTCATAGCGGTCGATACAGACGCGCAGCGATATGCGGTGGCCGATGCAGCGGGAGGGTCGCTCGTACTCGGCACAGCGAGCAAAGGGCAGCTTCTCGTCATCGAGCCAGCGCTGGCAGCGTTGCTCCACTCGGGTGCAGTAGTCGCCGGCCACGAGTACCATCTCCGGCGGGCAGTCCGCGCTGACGAGGTCAGCGGCGACCGCCGGCAATGGCGCCGTCACGAGCAGTGCCACGGGAGCCGACGCAACCGACAACCGAGTTGCAGAGGCGGGCGCCCCCACCGTCTGCTTGGTCGAGCGCGTTGCACGCGTGCCACCGCGAGCCACCTCGATGATGAACGCACCGAGCAGCAGAGCGAGCAGGACTCGCAACGCAAGCGGGAGCCAGACCGGACTTTTCACCGCCACCCTGGCAAGCAGAACAGCACTCGTTCCAGCTTAGCTCGCCCGAACGGCAGGTGAATTAGTCAGGGGCTGTCATTCACGAATGACGACAGCGGTGCCCACGCCCATATCCGCGCCCACATTGATGCCGTGCCAGCCATTCGGCACCGGTGGATCGGTCCACAGGAAAACGACGCGAGCGTCGATCGGCGACAGATTCACGCAGCCATGGCTGCGCGGCACTCCGAACACATCGTGCCAGTAGGCACCATGCAGCGCATAGCCCGCTGCGAAATATTGAATCCACGGTACGTCGCGGAGCTCGAACCCCGACGCACCGCGGCGTACGGTGATGCCATATTCGGGGTCCCGGCCCTTTTCGATGTTGAGCAGGCGCCGCTCGTCATCGGCCTCGAGCTTCTGACCGCGTTGCTTGGCCGCTTTCAGCCGCTGGAGAAGGTCGCCTGCGTTGGCGGTCGCTCCGACCGGCCGCAGACGCGTGCCGCCGGCCAAGCCCGTGTTCTCGTTCGAATCCATGGCGGCGGCGATGTGCTTGCTTTGCAAGCGAAAGCTGCCGCGCGGCGTGGCCAGCGTGGTCTTCGGGTCGCCCAGGCGATCGCGCCCGGTGGACACCAGGGTCGCGTAGACGGGCCGTTTGCCCTCGTACAGCACCAGCGTTTGCTGGCCGAGCGAGATGTCGATCCATTTCTCGCCCTTCTCCGCGGGCTCCGGCAACGCGACGGGCCGATCCACGACGGCCAGATCCGATGCCCGTAGCCAGGAGGTCTGATCTTTGGCGGCCTGATAAAAGCGCTCTCC
>DASQDA010000714.1:0-4027 GCA_035634435.1 Polyangiaceae bacterium | reverse complement strand
CGCCAACTCAGGGCCGTGCGCGCACGCGACGCGAGCGCGGCGCCGCCCGACTCGAACCGGCCCGTGCCGCTGGGATCAGCAAGGACGCGACGTCATCCCAGCGCTCCGGTCGCTTCATGAGCGCACCGAACAGCTGGGGCGGAAGGTGACCCGCCGCTGCCATCCACTTGTAGAGGTCGGTTCCGTGAACGTTCAAGAACGTCGCAATCTCTTCCAATCTGGAGACGCCAATGCCCTTGCAGAGGCCGGACTCCAGCATGCCCACGTAACTCCCCGATCGCACCCCGAGCTTCCGCGCCAGATCCTTCTGAGTGAGTCCGCGGTTCATGCGCGCGGAGCGGATGAGTTGACCGATTCGTTTAGTGCCTTTCATCGCCATGGATCCCGTGCCGCCTCATTCTCGACAACTCGAGCGGGTGAGACGACCCCTCCTTTCTTTGTTCAGTTTGATGAGAATGCAGCCGGAGAGCGCTCTGCTCTCTGCCAAGTCCCTGTGACGACGCGAGAGTAGCTCCAACTTATCCCCGACGGGTAGTGGCGAAACTCGCCATACCGTGGTTTGCTCACCGGCGTTTGCGCGAGCGAAGCACGAACTGCAAGTGTGAATGGTAGTCGCGCACCTCTGCCCACTAGCAACGTCCACATCGAAGTGGCGCGGCTAGCCCACGCGCTCGCAACACGCTCCGTGCAGCTCACGACGCGCGGTGTTTTCGGCCGTTCCGCGCGCAAGCTCGGGCGGCGTACGTGCCGAGCAGCGTGTTCACGCCCATTCGATCGTGTGGTTGCACGCGTCGGGTGAGCGGGCGCGTGGCACTCCGTAACGTCGCAAGCGCTAGAATCGCGAGCGAAGCTGTTCCGTGGCGAAGGCGTGCGCGAGTGGGTCATGCTCGACGTAAACAGGGCATTTCAACGAACGCGGCGCGCGGCCGCATGGCCAACGAGGAGCCTGCCCAGTTTGAGACTGAACAAGGCGAGACTTTCTCCGAGGCGGAGGAAACCTATCGGGGTTAGTGCGAGACCAAGGCTGTTAGTGTCTGGCACTCGCTGCGGCGGCTCACGCAGGTCTTTCCGCTTGCATCGGCTGTCACGGTAACCCTGATGAGTAGCGAGCGAGGCGGCGTGGCGTGCACGAGTGAAGCCGCGCCGTAGTGGCTAGAGGCACACCGCTCGCCTTCTGGGTGTTGGTCTTTGCGACTCATCCCCCAGAGGCAGTGAGCTTCACGCCCACCGTAAAGATGCTTTCACCTCGCTCCGAGCGAGGCGCCGTGAGTCGCGGCGTCGTGCTCGCCCTGGCAACCTTGAAGCGCACGCTCCATCCCGGCTCACCGCAAACTGCACCGGTCGGGCGCTCCCATCGGAGTGCCTGGGCGCGATGAGGGAACGCGTGGGTAGGTCGGTGTGCCACCTTTCGGCACGTAGGTGACCAAGGTGCGCTGACCACCTCAGAGCGGGCCGGCGGGCTAGTGTGGCGAAGCGGCGTTCCCGCGGCGAAGATCGTCGGGCGACCGCAGTACCCCCGCAACCGAGGACGCCCAAGACGACTAGAGACGCTGGCGGATGTTGTGCGCAAGCGCGGCGCGCGGCACGATGCGTTGACGGACAGCCGAGGACCTCGCCTGAGTGGGTGCGGGCGCGGCAGAAGGGCTTCGTGCAGTGAGGGAGAAGCGATTGAGAGAAATGGGAGTTTCTGATGCGGGGCGCACGCCGGCAACGCGCGGCGCGCGCGGCATCGCAGGCTCAGCGCTCGCCGAGCTGGACCGAGGTCACGTTCCCTCTGCAGCGCCCGAGGCCAGAACACACGCGGGGCGCGACGCCGTCACGACAGGAGAAGAGTGGTCATGCAGTTGAGCAAATTCATTTCGCCCATTGTTGCCTCCGTGGTCGTGTCGGCGTTCGCAGCCGCTTGCGGCACCAGCGACTGTGAGGGCGAAGACTGCTTCGGCACCGGCGGCGGCCAAGCTGGCCAGAGTGGGAGCTCGGGGCGCGGCGGCCAGAACACGGGCGGCCGCGGCGGCGCAGGTGCGGCTGGTAGCAGCGCCGAGGGTGGCGCGTCAGGCGAAGCAGGAGCAGCCGGCGGAGGTGCTTCCGCCGGCGCGAGCGGCGCGAGCGGCGCGGGCGCGGGCGGCGCTGCAACCGGTGGCGCTGGTGCGGCGGGCGAGGGTGGCAGCGGAGGCGAAGGCGGCTCCGTCATTGCCTGCGACGAAACGCGGAGCCCACTCGAAGAGGCGTGCCGCCTGACCGACGAGGCGGCGATCTTCGTTTCACCTCTCGGCGGCGCCGCTGGAGACGGCACTCGCGAAGCGCCACTGGCGAGCCTCACGGAAGCCGTCGCGCTAGCCGCTGAGAGCGGCAGGTTCGTGGCCGCGTGCACCGGCACCTTCCAGGAGAACCTCGCCGTCGAAGGCGACCTTGCCGTCGAGCTCTACGGCGGCTTCGATTGCGACAACGGATGGGCCGCTGGCGCCCCTGCCACCATCGTCGCGCCCAACCAAGGCCTCCCACTGTCCCTCACCGACGTCACCGAGCGCGTCCACATCGAAGCCTTCGAATTCCGCGCAGCCGACGCCACTGCCCGCGGCGAAAGCAGCATCGCTGCCAAGGTTGTAAACTCCAGCGACGTCACCTTGCGAGGGCTGACGTTGGTCGCGGGCAACGGCGCGGACGGCGTTGATGGGAAGACGATTGGATTCACTCTGCCGGCGGCGAGCGAGTTGCGCGGTAATAATGCGGTTGGTCTAAGCGGCGCCCCTTTTTGTAGGGCTCAGTGTATCTCTGGTGTCAGTCGCAGCGGGGCGGGGGGCGACGGCGAGGATGTGGCGGTGCCCGCCCCAGCTGAGCCCGGCGGCAACGGGACTCCGGAGTACGGAGGCGGCAAGGGCGGCCAAGTCGGCTTGGCGTGTGCGAGTGGTGGTGGCGGCGGCGATGGCGCACCTGCTCCCGCGCCACTCTCAGGCGCTGGTGCGGAGAGTCGGGGTCTTCTCAATGAAATGGGATGGGCGCCGAGGGCGGGCCTAGAGGGCGCCGTCGGAACACCTGGTCAGGGAGGCGGAGGCGGACGCGGAGCCGGCTCGCTCAGTGGCGCGATTCCCGGAGGCGGAGGAGGCGGAGGGTGCGGTGGATGTGGCGGCAAAGGAGGCGCACCCGGTCAGGGCGGGGGCGGTAGCATCGCGCTTTTGGTCGTGAACTCTGGCCTGCTGCTCGAAGAGTCTCAGCTGACCACCGCCGAAGCCGGTAGAGGCGGCGCCGGGGCGGCAGGACAATTGGGACAGGGCGGTGGCGGTGCGGGCGCAAGGTTCGGCGACGGCTGTGACGGCGGTAGAGGCGGAAGCGGCGCCACTGGCGGACACGGCGCAGGCGGCGCTGGCGGCATCAGTGTCGGCGTGCTCTTCACTGGCCCCCGCGCCGTCACCATAGCGACCGATGTCACCCACACCTCCGGCCTCGCGGGCGCTGGCGGTCTCGGCGCTGCAACGCCAGCCGGCACCAACGACGGCATTGCCGGCGTCGCGCAGCGCGTTCTGGAGTTGTGAGAAGGAAGAAGGCCGTGGCGCGAGCAAACGAACTGCATGCAACGCTCTGTTCAGGCTGGGCGAAGTTGCAGTTTGTGAGCTCTCCGGTGCGAGCGACGCACGCAGGAGAGCGTACCGCCTCATGAGGTCTGGAACGCAGCGGCGTAATGAGCGGGTGGCGCGCTCCACACCGTGGCGGACCGATCTCCCCGGCGGTCAGGATGCGTTTCAACGGCGCCAATTGCGAAGCCGCCTCGCAAGCCCTCGCGCTCAGCGCAGTGTGCTCGGCACGGCGTTGCTGGGTGCGTTTCACCTTGCAGCATGCTCGGACGATTTCCGCAGCTGCGAGGACTCACGAACTTGCGAGCCGGAGGGTGGCGCAAGCGGGGGGGCTGGTTCCACTTTCGCTGGCGCAAGTAGTGCTGGATTTGATGGCAGCAGCGCCGAGGGTGGCGCGTCAGGCGAAGCAGGAGCAGCCGGCGGAGGTGCTTCCGCCGGCGCGAGCGGCGCGAGCGGCG
>DASQDA010000713.1:0-3732 GCA_035634435.1 Polyangiaceae bacterium | reverse complement strand
GGGGCTGGAGCGCTGCGCGGCCAGGTGCTTTTCAGCGCGCTCACGCACCTCCGCGGCCGTCGCCGGCTGTTTCCCTGCTGCGGCAGCCCGCAGCTCGCTGCCGACGATCGGCTGCCACGCGGGCATACCCGCGCGCCAGGCCAACGCACCGCCCTCGGTCAACCCCAGGCGGTGCAACTCGAGAAGCTGCTCGGGACGCAGCTCGAGATGAACGTGCCAGCGGCTCGAGGCGACGCTCTGGCTGCTCGGCGCCGGGCTGTTCGGCAACGTGATGTCTCCATCGCCGTAGCTCTCCTGCCTCTGGCGAGGTGGAATGCTGGGCTTCGGATACGGAAAACCACGGACTCTTTGCGGCGGCTCCACGACACCTCCTTCCGCGAAGACTGCGTGTAGGCGCGACTCACCCGTGCGGCAAGTGTTCATATGGAGCGCTGTCACCCGTGCCACCGGTGCATCGCTCATGCTGGCCCCTAGAGACGCCTTGGGTTGCACTCCACCGGGCAGCCAAGCAAAGGAAGCCCCTTTTCCCGTTATCGCGGGCGCGACGTCGACTCGAGGTCTCCGCGAGCAGTATGAGAGGTGCACAATTGGGTTGTCGCTCCACCCCCCGCTGGCCGAACCGAGCAGATGCCGGGGAATTCCAGCGTAATTGCTGCTGGGGGGGTCGGGTGTTAGGTTTCCGAACGCCGAGCCTCGGCGACCCTTCCAATGCCGCGCGATGCGCACATCCCGCTTTTTTTGTGGATCGCGACCGCGTTGCTCGTGCACCTGGTCGGCGGCGGAGGTGCGACGCAAGCGGCCGGGTGGATCGAGGAACAAGTAGAGCTGAGGCGTTTCGCACAGGGCGTTCGCTCTTACTTGCGGACCAGCGAGCCAACGCTCGAGGTCACCCTGTCCGAGGATTCGCCGCTGCCCGAGCCCGAGCCCGCACCCGAGCCAGACCCCGCTGCGCCCTCGAATCCGGATGCGGCTCCCGCGGAGAACGAGGCTGAAGACGCGAAGGACCCAGCCGAAAAGCCCGAGCCGCAAGCACCGGAGCCGGAGCCCACGGCTACGCCGCCAAAACAGCCGGACAAGCCCGAGCCCGTGAAGGTCGTGCCCGAGAAGGCGGCACCGGCCCAGCAAGAGCTGGTGGTCAAGAAGAGCATCGCCGTTCGGCAGCGAGTGCAAGACGAGAAGCAGCCCGACAACCCAGACGCCGAGTTCCTCAGCGAGCACAACAACCGCGTCCGCGAGCAGACCCAGGCCCGCATCACCTCGAACGATCAGGACGATCCGGATCCCACGCCTGGCTCGACAGCGAGCGGCATCGGGGATCAGCCAGGCAACGCCAGCGAGACCCGGATCGCTCATAGCGAGGATCGCCCGGGAGAAGAGGGCAGGCCTCCGAGTAGCGAGCCCGCTGCCGAACGCCCCGACACGCATCAGCAGCCCCCGAACGCAGGTGCTCCGCAAGCAACTGCCCCCCAACACACCGCCTCGGCGCAGGAGGGGCGCGCTTCCGGCGTGCAAACCCCGCCTAGCCAGGACGTGGCCAAGACCAGCTCGCCCGGCACCAAGGGCCAGCAGGAACAACCGACGCGCTCGGGAGCAGCCGAGCTTTTAGCGTCCGAACGCGCTGACAGCGTCGTCGCGTTGCCGCAGACCGCCACTGCGCAGCAGAAAGGTCAGCGCTCGCGGCGAAAACGCGCGCTGCCACCGCTGAAGGTTCGAGGCTATGACGGACTGCTCGGCCTCGGCGCTTCGGGAACCACCGCCAGCGGCATCAACCTGAATTTGACACCAGGCCTCGCCCGCGACGCCATCGGCCTCGATCAGCTCGCCCGCGAGCGACTGGCGGACGGAGCCCGACGTCGCAGCCAGCACTTGGGCTCGTGGAAATCCGTCGGCATCGAGCGCTGGCGTTCGGCGATCGAGAACTACGTGCCGAGCGTCAAACCCGGCAACCAGACCGCGCTCAACTCGGCGCGCTCGCCGTTCGGCACCTATCTTTCCGTCATTCACAACCGATTGCACCCCATTTTCGCAGATTGGTTCCTCTCGAGTCTGGACTCCCTGCCCGCTCAGCATCCGATGAACCGCGAGGGGCTCAGCACGAACTTGGAGATTGTGCTCGAGCCGACGGAAGGGCGCATCGTGCGCATGGGCGTCACCAAGACCAGCGGCATCACCGCCTTCGACATTGCAGCTCTCGACTCGGTGCAGCGCGCGTCGCCGTTCGGCGTCCCACCGACGGAGATCGTCTCTCCTGACGGCAACATCTATTTGCACTGGGAGTTTCACCGTGACCCGCGCATCGCGTGCACCACTTACAATGCACGCCCTTTCATGCTGCGCGTTCAACCCAAGCCCGCCCCGACGCCCGAGATCCCGCCGGCCAAGGAGCCTCCCGTCGACGACGCTGCCGAAGGCGAGCGCCACGGCGATCTCGAGCGCGGAGACGCTCCACGCCGCAGCCGATTAGCGCGAGCACCTTGAGCGGCTCACCCGTATCCGTTCCCGGAGGTAACGCGGTGGGGCCTCGCGACTCCGCGGCGCCGCCCAGCGGCTTGGCAGTACCTTCGGTGACCACCGGGGTCTCGACCACCGCGTATGCGGCGCTGGCTCTGGTCGCAACGCTGCTGGCGCGCGCTCTGGCGCCTGCGTTGCCCGGCTCCGCGACGGGTATCGCAGGGCTCATCAGCGCCACGAGCTTTGCCGCCGCGTGCAGCAGCCAGCTAGTAGCGGCCGGGGGCATCGTGTTGTGTTTGCGACTGCTCGGAAGCGTGCTCTCGTTGCCGGGCGTGGCGTTGGCCTTTCGCATGTTGATCGTCCCCTTGACGCTCAGCGCGGTGGCCCTCGTCATCGGTGCCGCCGCCCGCCCGCTGCAGCCGGACCTCGGCCGTATTGCCGCCGTTATCGCCATCGCCGCCTCGTGCTCGGCCCTGCCATTCCTGATGCGCGTCCCGCAAGCGCGCCTTGCCGGCCTCGTATTCCTGCTGGCGGGTGTCGCGGGCACGTTCGATTTGATAGGGCTCGAGCTCGCCAACCAGTTTGCCCGCGCGCAAGCCGCGCTGCCGGGTAGCGCGCAGGCGTCGGCGACGATTGCCTTGTGGTTGGACGCCGCCGCGGGTGTGGTTGCCTTGCTCGCTGCCGCCCGCGTTCGCAAGCACTGGGCTGTCGCGCTCGCAGCAACGCTGGCCGTCATTTTTCTCCTGCAGTGGCTGGCGCTGCAGGGGGCGTCCGGCGCGGCGACACTGAGCGAGGTCGTGTTGCATCGAAGCCTGGCAGCTCTGAGCGAGCATCCGTGGGTGTGGGCGCCACCAGGGCTGGTTCCATTCCTCGCGTTGTTGCCCCTGTTCGGCGCCGGCGCGCTGCTACTCCTGCCTGGTCCAGCGAGCGATGCACGAGCGGCCCTAGCGCTGTGTTTGCTGGGTAGAAGCGTCACCGGCGCGCCCGGCACCGCGCTTCTAAGTGTAGGAGCCGCTCTCCTGTCGATTGTCGCCTACCTTGAGGAACGACCTGAAGTGTTGCACTCAAGTCGCAGACATCATTGACAGCCCAAGTGAACGAATACCGTTCACTTGTTCAGCGCTGAACATGTTGCTAAGGTCCGCGCCAAGAGGGCCGGAGCGGATGAATTTGTCGAGTGAAGCGGCGCAATCGCAGGTGCTCGTGCTGGATGACGATCCCAACGTCCGACGCGCGGTGAGCCGCACGTTGCGCCAGGCCGGACACGACACCGTGTTGCTC
>DASQDA010000712.1:0-5700 GCA_035634435.1 Polyangiaceae bacterium | reverse complement strand
TGAGCCAGCGTCGCTCGAGCTCGCCGGTAGCCGCCACATCGGGGCCGAGCTCCACGCTGATCTTTATCCAGTCCGTTTGTCTGCAGATGTGTACCTCGGGTTCCGCGCCGGCACCGACGGAGGCCTGGGTTGCGAGCACGCTGAGCATGCGCCGCAAGTCGGATTCCTCACCGAACACCTCCGTGCCCGCTCCGGGCTCGATGGAGATGCGTGCGGTCGGCGCCACTTCGCAGAGCAGCGAAGCCAGATCGATGCGCCCGCGCCGCGGTTTGCCGCGTGCGCCGGTGTTGAGCGCGGTGAGCATCTCGATGGCGTCGTCGAGCGCGTCCAGCGTCGTCTCTACCGGCGCGATGCGCGGTTCGCTGCTCAGCCCCGGACGGGCGAGGCCGCTCACCTCGTCACGTAGGCTCTTGGCTGCCCCGCGTGCTTCCTGCGCGAGCAACCAGTTGATCTCATGACGGCTGAGTCTGTCGTGGGACACAGCCGCCGATGGTACGCCGTCGGCGCGCTCCCGGGCCATCTCGCGTGACGCAGAGCCCTGGATCGGAAGTGTGTTGTCGCACGATGTCCGACAGCAGGGTACATTCCGTCGCGCGCCGCCGATAGCTGCCGGCTGACGACCTTGCAGCCGGCCCAGATCGCACCCACAAGCGCCCACGTTTCGGTTGGGCTATAAGCAACCGGCATGCGCGGCGGCGCACTCGTCACCCTTTTCGTGCTGTTCGCGCTGAGCGCTTGCGGTCAGGGCGCACCCCCGAGCCCGTTCGACGACGGAGCGGCAGGCGCCGACGCGGGTGGAGCTGGAGGCGAAGCAGGCGCAGGCTAAGAGCCGGTGCTCGGCGGCGACTGCCTGGACGACGATCAGTGTGACGATGGCATCGATTGTACGGACGACACCTGCGATCTGACCCGAGGGCGCTGCCTCATCACCCCAGTTTCCTCGCGTTGCGTCGACGACATCTATTGCAACGGGTTGGAAGTGTGCGCGCCGGGCATCGGGTGTCGGGAGGGTGAGGTCGTCGCCTGTTCGGACGACACCCCCTGTACCATCGACGTGTGCGTCGAAGCGACGCAGTCGTGTGCGCACCAACGGCGCGATGCGGATGGCGATGGCGATCCGGTCTGGAATTGCGGGGGCACCGACTGTGACGACACCAACCCGCGGATCAACGCCGCCGTCCCAGAAGTGTGTGGCAACGACCTGGACGACAATTGTGAAGCTGGTGTCGACGAACCCGACTGCACCACGCCCCAGTACGACACGTGCACGGATCCGCTGGTGGTCGAGGCTTCCGGCTCGTATCCACTCTCGTTGGCGGCAGCGGCGGAGGACGTCGCGCTCAGCTGCGTCGAGGGTGGCGGGACCCGTCGCGACGTGGTGGTGGCTCTGGTGGTCCCAGAGGGCGAGGCGACCGACGTGGACGTCGCCGTCACCAGCCTGAGCAGTAGTATCGCGCTGGCAGCGGCCGCGAATTGCAGCGACGCCAGCTCCGAGCTCGCCTGCATGTCCGCCGAAAGCCGCGAGGGCAGCGGGAGCGTCGCGCGACTGGTGCTGCGTCAGCTCGCGCCCGGCACGTATCCGCTCTTCATCAGTGGGTCGAGTGACGACGAGGTCACGCTGCGCGTGAGCTATGGACCGGCTTTGCCGCAACCAGACAACGAGACGTGCGGCACCGCGGCCCGGCTCGAGCCTGCAACAAACGTGCAGGTTTCGCTGGCGGGCACCGCGCGCGACCTGAGCAGCGCTTGTGGCTCGGACGGCGGGGACGTGGTCTACCGCTTCGAGCTCGTCGCGCCCAGCGACGTATCCTTGCGTGCTCTCTCGCTCGACGGCCATGGGCTGCCGAGGCTAGCGTTGCGCTCGGCGGCGTGTGCGCAGGCGAACAGTGAGCTGACCTGCCGCTCTAGCTCCCCCGCTGTGTTGTTTGCTCGCGCCCTGCCGGCTGGCACGTACTACGCGGTAGTGAGCTCCAGCGGGCCCACGGACATCGACGTGCGGCTGGATCTCGAGCCAGCCAGCGAGCCGCCTACGGGCGAAGGCTGCGCGGCCGTGCCTGAGCTGGTGAGCGGGCTAAACGCAGAGCAGAACCTTGGTCATCGCAGCGACGCCGTACAGACGCGCTGCATGCCGGGGGGCGTGGACGCCACGTTTGCGCTGACGCTCGAGCAGAGCTCCGACGTGCTGCTGGTGCAGCGATTATCTGCAGGCGACACCGGGGCGCTGAGCTTGCTGGGCGCGAGTTGCCGACCCGCATCCGAGCTCGCCTGCTCCTCGGCAGACGTTTCGCCCCTGCGCGCCCGGCTCGATTCGGTCGCCGCGGGTGAGTATCGAGTGGTGGCGGAAAGCGCTCTGGGCGCCCCGACGGTCATCGCCGCCTTCACACGCCCCGCAAGCGTGCCGACGCTCGTTCCGTTCGCCGACAACTGCGACGACGCGCTCGTGATCCCCGCTTCGGGTGGGCGTTTCATCGGCAATACGGCGAATGTGAACGCGGACTACGAAGCGAGCTGCGATTTTGGCTCCGGGTTCCCGGGCGGTGCCCCTGAGCAGATGCTGAGGCTGGAGCTCGAGGCTCCGCGTCGTGTGATTCTGGACGCCCAGGCGAGCGGTTACGACACCCTGCTGGTGGTCCGTCGAGCTTCGGAGTGTCCTGGCCGCGAAGTCGAAGCCGCGTGCGCTCCAGCGCAGGGCGCAGCCCGCAGCTATCTGGATATGACGCTGCCGGCGGGGGACTACTTCGTGCAGGTCGATGGCTACAATCGTGCTGCCGGGCGCTGGGTGCTGGACGTCTTTACCGAACCGCGCTGACCGCCGCGGCACACAGCAACCGGCAAGCTCGCGGCTGAGCGGCTACGCCAGAGGGCTGCATCGCGGCAGATGTGTCACAGTTGGACGCCGGTAGCGGAAATGGACAGGCGCGCTGCGCCCGGCCGAAACGTGGCCGCAACGTGGGCGAGCGGCTATCTTGCGAGGCGATGCTCACTTCCTGTCGCTGGTGGCTCGGCAGTCTGGTGAGCGCGGGAGCCCTGCTTTCAGCGACTAGTGCCCTGTCGCAACCGCTCGCACCGCTAGCTGAGCTATCGGCGAGCGACCGAGAGGCGCTGCTCGCCGGTGAGCGCGTCGAGCGCCCGCTGCGCTTCGCGACGCGTCGAGGCTCCTACGTTGGTGGCTTGTCCTACCAGCTAGTGCGAGCGCGTCCGGAGGAAGTCCTCACCGCGCTGCAGGACGTGCGACAGCTCCCGGAGCTGTTGCCGCGCACGAAAGCTGCGCGCTGGGTCGGCGTTAGTGAGGGGCGCGCCCGCATCGAGCTCACGCAAGGTAATGGCTTGCTTGCCGCCCGCTACACGCTGCAGCTCGAACGCTCCGCCGGTCGCGACGAGCTCAGGTTCTGGCTGGACCGGCGCGCTCCGAGTGACATCCGCGATGTGTGGGGCTACTTCCGCGTAGAAGAGCACGTCCGCGGGCGCAGCTTGCTGACGGTCGCGGTCGCCCTCGACCTCGGCCCTGGACTCGCAAGAGCGCTATTCGAAGACAAAGTTCAGGGCGTGTTGCTGGGCTCGGTGACCAAAATTCGCGATTTCATGGAGCCCTCCCGGGTAGCCGAAGTAGGGTATTGAGCCCTTCTGCCCCTCCCCAGACCGATGATCACGCGCATTGCCGTCGTCGCGTTCAATACCTATCGTGAAGCTGTTCGAGCCCGCATTCTGCACGGGCTGTTCGCGGTGGCTCTTGCGACCGCCGCTTACGCGTTGGTGGTAGGGGCCTTTGCCAATCGCGCGCAGCTCCGAGCGGTGAGCGATCTGGGGGCTGCGTCGCTGTCGGTCTATGGGATCTTGGTCGCCGTGGTGCTCGGGGCGAGCTCCCTCTACCGCGAGCTCGAGCTGAAGACGATCTTCCCGATTCTTGCGCGGCCCATCCATCGCACCGAGTACCTGCTGGGCAAATACCTCGGCATCGTGTTGACGGTCACGGTGTTCGCGACGGCGAACACGGGCGCGTTGCTGCTGGCAGTTGCACAGCTTTCCGGCAACAGCACCTGGTTGCCCGCGGGCGTGGGGCTGGCGAGCGTGGCCGCTGCGGGCCTGGTGGGCTGGCGATTTCCACGCTTGCGCACCGCTGCGCCGACGGTCTGGGCCACGCTGCTGCTCGTGCTCGGCTTGCTGCTCGCAACGGGGGCACCCGACGACCGACGTGTGCTGTGGGCTTCGCTCGTGCTCACGATCTGCGAGGTAGGCATCGTGACGGGCATAGCGCTCTTTTTCGCTGCGTTCTCCTCGCCCTTTCTGACGGCCATCTTCACACTGGGGGTGTTCCTGGTGGGTCGTTCGGCAGACACCTTGGCGAGCATGCCATCACGATTGTTTGGCGAGACGGTGCGGTCGGCGGCGGAGCTCGTCAGCCGCGTGGTGCCGAACCTGATGTTGTATGTGCCGGAGCGGCCACTTCTCACCGGCGAGGCGGCCTCCGCTCCGCTTCTGCCCTACGTCGCCATGGCAGCCACGCACGCGTTCGCGTGGGCGGTCGCTCTGCTTGCGGTGGCGAGCGTGGTCTTTCGGCGTCGCGACTTTCTATGAGCGGTCGCGAGGGTCTGTGGCTGCTGGCGCGGCGCCTATGCCTCGTGTTGGCCTGCGCGACGCTGGGCCTTTTTGCCATGACCGCCCGCAGTGTCGTATCGGGGCAGAACGAGCTCGAGGCGGCGGAGCGGGCCTTCGACGCGGGCGATCTTCGGCAAGCCGTGGTTCACGCGCGGCGGTCCGCCAGCTGGTGGGTTCCCGGCGCTCCCCATGTGCAACGAGCCTATGAGCGCTTGAATGTCATCGCACGGGGGGCCGAGGCGGCCGGGCAGCCAGAGGTGGCCTTGCTTGCCTGGTCGGCGGTGCGCGGTGCCGCGCTCGAGGGAGCCCATCCATTGCGAGAGCCGCCACCGGAGCTTGCCGTCGCGGAGCTTGCCATTGCTCGCCTGCAAGCTTCCGCGCTTCTGCAGCGCAACGACGGGCAGCAACCTCACACGGAGCGCGATCTGCTACGCCGGCTGAGGGTCGAAAGCGGTCCGAGCGCCCTCTGGCTAGGCGTTCTGGGGCTGGGTTTTCTGCTGGTGATTGCCGGCCTAGCGTGGCTCGCCTTGCGTGGGGTGTCGGCGGCCGGAGACACGGTGCCGCGTCAGCTGCTGCTGGGGGCGGCCCTGACCCTGGTCGGCGCGGCTTGTTGGACGCTGGCGGCCTACCAAGCGTAAATAGCGGCATGACCCCCGCTCTGGCTGACAACGAGGTGAGCCGTTGGGTTCTCCGTTTCGCGGAGCACCTGTCCGACGAGCGGCGCGCCTCGCCGCACACCGTCGCGGCGTACAGCCGGGACCTGCGAGCCTTGTGTCGCTTTCTCGACGAGCGCCTGGGCGGCGAGGTGCGGCTCGAGCAGATCGATCGAGCCCTGTTGCGCACGTTTCTGGCCGAGCTGGCTCGCGCGTGTGCCGCGCCCAGCATCGCGCGGAAGCTCTCTAGCCTCAAATCCTTCTTTGACTACCTCGAGCGCCAGGGCACGCTGCGCAAAAACCCGGCGGCGCTGCTGGTCAGCCCCAAACAGCGCCGGAAGCTGCCGCGCCTGCTGCCCGCCGAAGCGATGCAGCAAGTGGTCGAGGCGCCGCTCGCCGCGGAAAAGCTGCCGGAGCTCGAGCGCCATCGCGATGCGGCGCTGCTCGAGTT
>DASQDA010000711.1:0-2345 GCA_035634435.1 Polyangiaceae bacterium | reverse complement strand
GATCGCCGAGGCGAACGCTTTCGAAAAGCGTGCTTGTCGGTCCGCAATGAGTCGGCGAGCACCAGTGCGTCGCGCCGGTCATCTTTTGCACCGGCCACCGTGTGCCTATCTCGAAAACGATCCAGCTGCTTCGGGTTGACTGCGAATACGGCGATATCCTTCTCGAGCAGAGTGTCCACTATCGGTCCTCGTGGCACCTCGATCGCCACCGCGACTCGCTCAGTTCCTTCCCCTGTCACCTTCAGGATGGCCTCAACCAGCTCCCCGAGTCCTTTGCGCGAATGAGCGAACGCTTTTTCCAGAAGCACTCTCCGGGTGCTGTCCATGACGCACACCTGATGCAACTCCGAGCCCCAATCGATGCCGACGAATACTGAAAACGTGCTCTCTGACTGCGCCATCAACTCTCCTTCCGCCTCGACCCATCGCGACGCTCGTAGACCCTGTACTGGCGCTCGGACCGCCCCGGCGCGACTTCCCATTGGACGTGCATCACGACCCACCTCGCCAGGGCGCTTGTCCAAATTCGGCCCTCAGTACGGCGGGGGAGGCTTGGCGCTCCAGGCGAGGCGGTCGAGACACTCAGAGCGTACAGGGGGAGGCCACCGCCCGCAGCGCGGAGCGCGAGGACGGATGGGGTGGGGGCAACCATCGACGCAGCGCCGCCAAGCTCGAGACTACGACGGGCGCGGGCTCAGCATGCCTTCGCGGACGACAAACTCGGCGATGGTTTGGAGGCCCTCGCCGAGCTTGAGGTTGGAAAAGACGAATGGCTTGTCGCCGCGCATTTTGCGGGCGTCGCGGTCCATCACCTCGAGGGAGGCGCCGACGAAGGGCGCCAGATCGGTTTTGTTGATGACGAGCAGGTCGGACTTGGTAATGCCGGGGCCGCCCTTGCGGGGGATCTTGTCGCCCGCTGCCACATCGATGACGTAGATGGTGAGGTCGACGAGCTCCGGGCTGAAGGTGGCTGCGAGGTTGTCGCCGCCGCTCTCGACGATCAACATGTCCAGGCCGGGATGCCGCGAGGTTAGCTGCTCGATGGCGTCGATGTTGATCGAGGCGTCCTCGCGGATGGCGGTGTGAGGGCAGCCGCCCGTCTCGACGCCGATGATGCGGTCGTGCGGCAAGGCGCCGCTGCGCATGAGAAACTGGGCGTCCTCTTGCGTGTAGATGTCGTTGGTGACGACGGCCATTTCGTAGCGCTCGCGCAGGTGCTTGCAGAGCGAGTCGACGAGCGCCGTCTTGCCGGATCCTACGGGCCCGGCGACACCGACGCGAAGTGGTTGTTTTTCCATGCGAGGGTCCTCTTCAAGAACGAAACAAACGTGAATATTGCGTCTCGTGGGCAGCCGAAAGCAACGCCTGGCCGTAGGCCGTGGCGGAGATCGCGTCGTCGCGGCAAGCGAGCGCCGCGTCGAGCTCCTCGCCGATGGTGCCGAGCGCGCTCGACAGCACGCCCTGCGCCTCCGTCTGACCCAAGGGTATGAGACGGGTGGCTGCGCCGACCTGCGCCTCGGACCAGGCAAAACAGTAGCCGAGCGCGAGCGCCCGCGGAGGAATCGCCGCTCTGCTGCCGGCCAGGGCGAACGCGCACGCGAGGGTCGCTCGCGGCCTTTTAAGCCAACGTTGCGCGCGCAGCTCGCCTTGCCCCACGAGCCAGCGGAAGAGGCCACCGCCGAGCTGCCGCTCTTCTTCGCGAAGCTCACGTGTTGCACGCGTCGCAAAGAGAAACTCACTCCAGCGCTGCACGGCAGAGGTGTCCGCCGCGCCCCACGCAGCGTGCAAGCGCAACAACACGGGCACATCACAGGTCATGACGGAGCTCCGCAAGAGCCCGGTGGTCCACTGCTCGGCGCTGCGCTTGTCGCTGACACAACCGAAGGCGACCGCTTGCTCCAGACCTTGCGAATAAGCGAAAGCTCCAATCGGCAGCGAGGTGCTGCCCAGGCGCAGCAGTGAAAGCAACGCGCCGTTCGAAAGCTCAGTGACGCCGTCGCTCATCGGTAAAACCCTGCTTGACAGGCCTAACCGCGCCCAGGCTCCGGACGTAAGCTCGGCGGAGGGGCCTCCGCCGAGAGCGGCGCCAAGCGCGAGCCGTTGCCGTGGGAGTGCTCGCCACCGTAGCCCCCCGTCTCGGGCTCGAAGGGCCGCAACGCTTGACTCACCTTCAGGCCCAGCTCGCGACACATGCCGTCGAGCACGTGGTCGTGCGGATAAGCCAGGACCGACGGCTCGATCTGCAGGGGCACGTGGCGGTTGCCCAGGTGATAGGCCGCGCGTGCGAGCAGATGCGGGTCCGCGGTCTCGACGACGGAGACGTGCTCGGCACCGGCTCGCACGCG
>DASQDA010000710.1:0-3189 GCA_035634435.1 Polyangiaceae bacterium | reverse complement strand
CGCCATCGATCACCAGCAGACAGTAGATGCTCGCCGTGAAGCGCGGTAACACCAGGATGGCGCGTGCTCCGCCCTCCGGTCGGGGGACGAGCTGCACCGAGCCGCCGTGATCGGAAGCGATCTGACGCGTGATCGCCAGGCCTAATCCAGTGCCCTGGCCAAAAGGTTTCGTGGTGGCGAAGGGCTCGAAGAGCTTGATGGCGTGATCGTGGGTCAGCCCCGGTCCGTCGTCGTCCACCTCCAAACGCACGTCCGTCTCGCCCACCAGCACGCGCATCATGACGTGCTTGCCGCCGAGCGCTGCGGAGTCGACCGCGTTCGAGAGCAGGTTGAGAGCAGCCTGCGCCAGCCGAGGTGGGTCGTGGGGTACGTTCACTCGGGGGCAAGGTTCGACGCTGAGCTCGACGCCGCGGTCTTTGATTCGAGGTCGCACCATCCTGAGGGCGATGTCGAGCGCCGTTTGCAGGGGTGCATCCGCCATCTGCGGGCGCTCCCGTCGCGCAAAGCCGCACACGTGTTGTACGAAGCTACCGATGCGATCGACGGCCATCTCCACGTCCGAAGCGCACAACGACAACTCGATATCCGACGAGCGCGCGGCCATCTCCGCCACGTACGCCGCCGAGGCGCGGATCACTGCCAGGGGATTGTTGATCTCATGCGCCATCCCGGCGGCAATCCGCCCGATCGCAGCCAGACGTTCCGAGTGCTCCAGGCCGCGCTGCAGCTCACGCCGCTCCGTGATGTCGAGTGAGACCTCCGCCAGCTCGATTCCGCCGGGGTTCTCCCGGGTCAGCCGTGAGCGCGAGAGCAGCACGAAGAGCTCTCCGCCATTCTTGTGGCGACGTTCTGCCTCCCGCACGCTGCGCTCCGCAGCGTCCAGGCTGGCTCCCGACTGCCCAGGGTGCACGTCCAGGATCTCCACGCTGCGCCCGATGATCTCGTCGGCGCGGTAGCCGTACAAGGACGCCGCACCCGGGTTCCAGGAGCGAACGATGCCGTCTGCCGACAAACCCACGATCGCCTCGAAGCATTCGTCGACGAGCAGAGTCAGCCCTGCCACACGATCCCGCAGGTCGTGACGGCTGCGGTCGAGGGCGGCCAGCTCGCTCTCGCGCGCCACGAGCGCGGCGAGCTCCGAGGCGTCGAAGGGCTTGGCAACCAGCGGCAGCTCCGGCTCGGTGCAGAGCGAGGCCTCGCCGATGAGCAGCACGCGCGCCCAGGGCGCCCCGAGACGCAACTCGGCGATCACGCTGGAATGGTCGTGAACGGCGGTGTCCGCCACCAGCACGAGCGGCGGGGAAAGACGCAGTTGTGTGGTCGCGTCGCCCGAGCTGGCGTGTGCGGCGGCCTCATGACCGGAGCGCAGCAGCGCGGAACAGAGTGATCGCGAGGCCTCAGGATCGCGCGTGAGGACCAGGATGCTCATGCTTGAACACGAAACAACGGCCACGCGCGTCCGCGTCTATAGGCAAGGCCGCTCAGTCGCCGCCGTCGGGAGGTCGGCGCCGCCCTGCGCGAGTGGCGGCCACGAGGCCGGACAGATCCCCGGCAGCTCAACCCTGCCGCTAAAGCGTCACCCCCCGCGAACAGTGATATAGGAGGAGGGCTCGAGCGCAATGTCCTCCTTTTCTTCCGAGTACGAGCCTCATCTTCCGCCAGACAGCGATGCCTCGCCCGGCTATGAGGCCGAGGATGAGCAGCCGGAAACGGTGGGGCTGAGGCCGGACGTCTATCCAGTCGATCTCGACGAGGAACGCATCGATCCCGATGCCGCCAAGGTGGTGCGGCGCCTGGTTCGACATGGGTACGAGGCCTACCTGGTCGGTGGCTGCGTACGCGACTTGCTCGTCGAGCGTCGCCCCAAGGACTTCGACGTGGCGACGAGCGCCCGACCGGCCGACGTGCGACGGCTGTTTCGAAATTCGCGCATTATCGGGCGACGCTTCCGGCTGGTTCACGTGCTGTTTGGCGGCGGCAAAGTGATCGAAACGGCTACCTTTCGCCGCGCTCCAGAAGAGACGAACGGGCGTGACGGCGACGACCTTCTGATTCGCAACGACAACGTGTTCGGCGACGCTCACGAAGACGCGCAGCGCCGCGACTTCACGATGAACGGCCTCTTCTACGACATCGAGCGCCGCGAGGTCATCGACTGGGTGGGCGGCATGCCTGACATCGAGCGGCGCAGCGTGCACACCATCGGCAACCCCGCCGTGCGTTTCCTGGAAGACCCGGTGCGTATTCTGCGTGCCATCAAGTTCAGCGCGAAGCTCGATTTCGGCGTGAGCCCCGACGTGTACGATGCCATCGTCTCGTGTCGGCACGCGTTGCGGCGCGCTGCCAAGCCTCGGCTCTTCGAAGAGGTGTTACGCTTGATGCGCGAGGGCGCTGCGCATCGCGCCGTGTGGATCGCCTGGGAAACGGGCGTGCTCGATGTGCTGTTACCCGAGCTGTCGACCTACCTCGCTGACCGCGACGAGGGCGATGACGTGGTGTGGCGGATGCTGTCCGAGATCGACCGCCGAACGGTGCAGGGTCGGGGCCCGCTCGATGACACGCTGCTCTGGGCGGCCCTGCTGCTCGAGCCCATGCGGGAGGCGTGTCTGGGCGAGCAAGACCGCGTGGAAGCCGCCTACGATTTTCTGGAGCCCATCGTCGATAGGCTCAACGTACCGCGACGCATTGCCGACCCCGTGCGCCGGATCGTAGCCATGCTTCCCCGCATCGAAGCCGGCCGCCTGGGCCGCTTTTCTCGCTCGGGGCTCTATCCGCTGGCCGCCGAGATTGCTGCTTTGCGCGGCTCATCGCTCGAAGCGAGCGTGACCGTGGCTCCCGAAGCAGCGCTCGTCGACGACCCTGCTTCACCCGCCGGCCGCCGCAAGCGCCGTCGCCGCCGCCGCACCCGCGCCGACGCCTGATTCGTGCCGCTGGCGCTCGCACGCGCAGCCGTCATCCGCACGCTTCGCCCAGCGGTGCCTGTGCAGCCCTGCCGCCCTCCGCCGCCGCTGCCACCCCGGAGTCACAGTCGCGTCGCTGGAGCGCTGGGTTGCGAAGCACTCACAGTCGCGTCTCTGGAGCGCTGGTTTGCTAAGCACCCCAGTCGCGTCTCTGGAGCGCGACCAGTAACAGCGTGAGAACAGACACAGATGGCGAGAGCGCCGTCAGAGATCAGGCATTCACCCCAGT
>DASQDA010000709.1:0-7231 GCA_035634435.1 Polyangiaceae bacterium | reverse complement strand
CAGGGCTCGTCGCCCGCGGGCAGCGCCGGCTCCGACAGTGGCAACGCCGGAGCGACGGGCGGCTCCGGAGCCGCGGGCAGCCGACCGCCGCTCGGCACGACCGGCCCCCACTTCCCGGGGTCGGGCAACGGCTTTCGCCCGCTGACGCCGGGCTGTGGCCCCGAGACGGCCACCCAATGCACCGGAAGCTGTGAGCAGCAGGGCGGCCTGCCAACCACCGTAATCCGCCCGCCGGCAACCCTGTGCTTCTCCGGCAAAGGCGACACGACGCCCGAAGATCCCTCCGTGGTCATCGAGCAGGTCATCGAGCGCCGCGGCACCCAGGCTTACGTGCACATCCGCGTGACGTTCGATCCTGCGTTCACGGACAACACCTTTGGTGCTGGCTCGTGCTGCGGCTGGCCCCTCAAGCGGGGCCACCGTTTCAGCGATCTGACCGGCAGCGATCATACGGAGCTATTGCTCACCAACGGAGCTGGCGAGACGACCATGAATTTCAAGGTCGACCTCATCACGCAGGACGCAGCCGCGGGCTGCGGCTTCGGAACGCTCGGCGTGACGGGTGGCGATGGCAGTGTGATCAAGGGCGACGCCGGGGACGTGCTGGCCGTAGCCACGTCGCTCGACCGCAATCTGAACGGTTGCGACTATTGCGCGAGCACCGCGTGTGGACCGAGCGGTGACTGCACGATTGATTCGCCTGCAACGGATGAGAGCTACAAGCCCAACCCGGCCACACCCAACTGGGACTACCGCCAGGTGTATGAAGTCTGGATTGCGCTCGACGCCTTCGGGACGGAGGGCTTTGGTCAGGCGTACGTGACCTACACGCATTCCTCGCCCGCCAAGACCACTGACACCATCGTGGTGGAGCCTTCGCCCTGTCCACCCACGTGGGACAGCCCGTATTGCCCGCCCGGCCTGGTTCAAGAAGGCGGCAACTGTTTCGGCTCACCGCCGAGTGGCGGCGGCGGTAACGGGGGCTCCAGCGGCGCGGGCAACGTGGGCGGTAACGGGGGCTCCAGCGGCGCGGGCAACGTGGGCGGCACCAGCAGCGCCGGCGGCGCGCGCAACGTGGGCGGCAGCGGCAGCGGCAGGGGCGGCTCCGCAGGCAGCTCGAGCGGGGGTGGCTCGGGTGGCGGCAGCTCGCCCTGCCAACCAAACTCGCAGATTTACGTCACCAGTGAAGGAGCTGCGGTGTGCACTCCGATACCCTTCTCCAACTACCCGGGTATGGCTCCTTGCCCCAGCGGCTACGCGCTCGACCTCGCGAGCGAGGGTCAATACTGCCTTCCGACGGCCAAGTAGGGCCAGCATCCGCAGCGAAACCGGCGCTCTCGCCGCGGCGCGGGGAAAATCCGCGAACCTCCGCAAAGACGCGCTAGAATTGCAAGCACGTGCAGCTGGTTTCCGTCTGTTGGCTCGCCGCGTTGTGCGGTTGCTCGGGGGGTTGGCCTCGAGCGACGCCGGAGCCCGTAACGGATTCGCTTCCCTTGGTGGTAGCTGAGGCGGCGCCAACCGCGGGCGGTCCCGCTGTGGCTGAAACACACCCCATGAGCTTCGCGACAGCCGCGGAGCCCGGCGCACCCGGTTCGGTCGAGGGGCAGACGGCGCTGGGGCCTGCGGCCGTCTCACCCCTCGATAGCGAGACCGCAGCCGAGCTGCTCCCCCCTGCCGCGGAAGCAGCGCCCCCCCTCTGCGAGCCCGAGCGGCCCGAAGCTTTCCGCAAATTGGGCCCGCAGCCGGGCCCTGCCCTGACGCCGGAGTTGCATTGGTTACGACGGGCCGCTCAAGATCGCGTGCTCGGTCCGGGCAGCCCCCCCGGCTTGCTCGCCCTGCCCTATGCGCGCAGCCAGAGCGACGCGGTCGAGCTCGGGGCGGCCGCGTTCACGCCGGCGCTGGGCCGCTTCGTGGCGGTCGAGAACGAAGCCGCGCTGCAACACTTTCACGAGGCGCTGGCGCGCCTCGCCAAGGGCGACCTGCCGCAACGCAAAGTGCGGATCCTGGCCTACGGCGCGTCACACACACAGGCCGACATCTATCCGAGCTATCTCCGCGCCTACTTGCAGAGTCGTTTCGGCGATGGCGGCCAGGGGTTCGTGGTGCTAGGTAAGGTCAATAGCTGGCATCGCGTGGCACACACGCGCGTCCGTCAGCGCGGATTCATCGTCGATCACGCTCGGTTCAAGCGCGAAGCGCGCAGAACGCCGCTGGGGCTATTCGGAGCCGCGCTGGTGGGACGCACGGGCGACGCCTTCGCGGAGCTGGGCACGTTCAAGGACTCCAGGAACACCCAGTTCCAGGTGCACTATTTCAAGCAGCCGGACGGCGGCGACTTTAGCGTGGTGCTCGATGGGCAGGTCATCGCCCGTATCCAGACCAAGGCCGCGTCACCCGGACCGGCCTTTCACGCCTTCGAAGCCGCCGCGGGAGAGCACAAGCTGCGCACCCAGCTGCACGGCAACGGACCGGTACGCCTGTTCGGCGTGGTCAGCGAGACGGCTCACCCCGGTGTGGTGGTCGACACGCTCGGCATTGGCGGAGCGGACATCGCCGCTCAGCTGCGCTGGGAAGAGAGTGTGTGGAGCGAGACGGTGCGCCAGCGCGATCCGGATCTGGTCACCTTTGCGTACGGCACCAACGAGGCCATGGACAGCGGTCGCTCGATAGCCGTGTACGAAGCACAGCTGCGCGCGGTGCTGTCCCGCTTTCGCCGCGCGCTACCCACCACTAGCTGTGTGCTGCTTGCCCCCTTCGACGTGCCCAAGGTCGGCCGTCAGCGTCTGTTGCAGATGCTGGCAGTACAGCGCCGCGTTTCGCGCGAGTTTGGCTGCGGCTTCTGGGACGGTTACGGCTTCATGGGCGGGGAAGGCTCGATGCGCCGCTGGGCCGCCGCCAGACCTGCGCTTGCGGCGAGCGACCACGTGCATCTGACCCACCTCGGCTACGTGTACGCGGGAATCGGTATCGGTGATGCGCTGATGCGGGCCTATGACGCCGACCCGGGCTACTGGTTGCGGTCGACCGGCGCGGGCTCCGCGGCCCCTTCGACGCTGTCCGGCTCCGGCCCTTTCTGCGGCGTCTCGTCCACTTGCCTGGCGGCGTCGCCCTCGATGATGACGGCGTCTGCCTCGATCGCGACCCCGTCGGCTGCAACCGGCGCCGCCAGCTCTGCGCTCTGCGAAGCTCCCTCCGCGAGCTCCGACACCGTGGAAAGCTCGGGGAGCGGCTTGCCTTCCATACGGGCACGGTAGTCCTCGTAGCCATAGAGCAGCGCATTGGTGAGCAGCCCGGCGATCAGCTCGTGACCGAGCCCATTGGGGTGCCCTAGATCCGGCGAGATCAACTGCGGCCGCGCGCGAAACCAGCGGGCCGCGGTTCCCTCCCCGCCTGTTGCCTCGTAGGTGTCGAAGAAGCCGCAGCCGTTGCGGCGCGCCACCTCACGCTGAGCGTCGCTCAGCGTCTTGACGAACTTCACGGAGTAGATGTCGCCGTTGTCGTTGCGCTTGCCGTGGTCCGTGACGCTCATGATCAAACACGGCAACTGCGTCCTACCCGCGCGGAACTTCTGCAACACGTCGGTGAACTCGACGTAGTAGGGCTCCATCGATTGGCGCAAGTCGACGTAGTTGCGTTGCAGATCGTTGCCGCCGAACATGAACACCACCAGATCGAGACCGCGGCGGCGGATCTGCCCCATGATGTGCTCGGGGTCTTGCGTCTGCAAGCTGCGGGTCGAGCCGCCGATCAACGCCATTCCATCCCAGACTACGCCTGGGCCGTCGTTTTCGAGTACCACGCCGTAGGCGCGCACGCCGCTGCCGAGCGCTCGCACGGTGATGGTCTTGGCCCCCTCGGGCAGATACACCAGTTGCCAGCCGTCTTGCAGATGCGGACCGCGCGTCTCCACCGGGAATCTCGCATCGTTATCGATGACGATCTCAGCGGTTCCGCCGAGCTCCTGATGCGCAAACCAGAGCTCGAACGAAGACACCGAGCTGCCAAACCCCTGCTTGGGCGTGCTCCACGTTGCCACGCTCCCGAACACCGACTGCACGCTGAGCCCGCCGTAGCCGTAACGCCGTGCTGGGTCGTTGCAGCCCTGTACGATCAAGCAGCGCTGCCAGCCCCCACCCGGATAGAAGTCGATGCCCTGCTGCTTGTACGACCCGTGATAGCGGTCCATCAGGTGGAAGCCGTGACCCGCATCACCGAAACGGCTCTGTAAGCGGCGACGGATGCCAGAAGTGATGCCGTCCATTCCCAGTACCGAATCGCCCCAATGTCCGGCGCGCGCGATGGCAAAAGGAACACCCAGATCAGCCAACGTCAGCTTGCGGTAGTACGGATCCAGAGCCTCGTTGGGCTCGATCTCGTGTTTGGGCCGCTCCACACGCTGCTTGGTGGCATAGGGCGGAAAAACCGTGGGCAACGCCCGCTCGACCTTGACGCGGGGCGGAGGCGCGGCGCTCGGTGGGTTCGCGTCGGCGGCGCGCGAGAGCGCCTCGAGCGAGCGCGCCTCGGCAATCCAGGCCGCCTCTTCGCCGAGCCATTCGCGTCCCACCACGTTCCAGAAGGGCACGTAGCGCCCGCTCGGCACCCAGGGACGCACGAAGTGCAGCGGCGGCAGCAGGTAGGTCGCCGCGATCATCAGCATGAGGCCGAGCAGCATCCCCAGAGCTCGCTTGAACGCGCGTCCCGTCCGCGGCGCCGAGCCGACCGGGGCTACGGTGCTGAGCGAGCCCGCTGGCGAGCCGCTGCCGGGAAGCGGCTCACCCAGGCTGGTGTTCGATCGGAAGAGCCCGTCGTGCATGATGCGCGCTGCGGCAGGCGTTAAAAGGCGAAGTAGATGTTCGCCCGCGGGCCAGCCAGGAGCAAGCTCAACACGCCGAGCAAAGCCGCGAGCCCTGCCCCGACGAGCACCCCCGGAACGCGGGGCAGAAAACCAAATGCAAAGAGCTCGCCCGCTCGAGCAGGCAAGTAGTGAAGCGCAAAGCCCAGCGCAAGTAGCATCAGGACGACCCAGTCGGCCGCCGGCACTGCCCAGCTCAGCGCCGGCAGCTCGCTCAGCCGGATCGATAAGGCCTCGTTACCTAGCAGGCCTGTTCGGATGCCGACCCCGTCCCACTGCATGAGCTTGGAAACCATGTCGCGCGCAGCCGACAAGCTGTCCGCCCGGAAGAACACCCGACAAAAGACGGCAAAGTGTAGCGTGAGAAGCACGTGCACGATCCGCAGCGCCGGCCAGCGCTCGACGTGCGGCAAGAGCCCGATCCCCAGCGCCAGAGCACCGCTCGCGACGGCGAAAGGCCAGGGGTCCACCAGCTCGAGCGCCGCCTTGCCGAAGAGCGCGGCGCAAAGCAGAACCACACCCGACACACACAGCAGACGCACACCGAAGCCCAAAGCGGAGCCTGCGCGGCGGCCACAAAGACGATTGTAGACCATCGCACAAGCCTGCAGGGTGGCGTAAATGACGAAGTTCCAGCTGGCTCCGTGCCAGATGCCCACCAGAAACATCGTGAGCCACAGGTTCAAACAGGTGCGGGCAGCGCCGCCCCGACTGCCGCCCAGGGGGTAGTAGACGTAGTCGCGCAACCAGGACGAGAGGGTGATGTGCCAGCGGCGCCAGAAGTCCGAGACATCGACGGCCTGGTACGGTCGCGCGAAGTTTTCCGGCAAACGGAAGCCGAGCAGGCGAGCAGCGCCGATGGCAATGTCCGAATAGCCGGAGAAGTCAGCATAGATTTGCAGGGTGAACGCGTAGAGCGCGAGAAGATTTTCCAGCGAGCTGTGCTCGGCCGGAGCCGCGAAAACGCGATCGGTGAAGGATGCAGCGATGAAATCTGCGAAGACGATCTTCTTGACGACGCCCTTGGCAATGCGCCACACGGCGAAGTCGACGTCCTCACTCGTGAGACTCGGTCGCTTCCGCAGCTGCGGCAGAAACTCGGCGGCTCGGACGATGGGACCAGCGACGAGCTGCGGGAAAAAAGCCAGGAACAGCGAGAACCGCAGCAGGCTGCGCTCTGCCGCGATGCGACCGCGGTAAACGTCCACGGTGTAGCTCAAGCTTTGAAACGTGTAGAAGCTGATGCCGAGGGGCAACAGCACCTTGAACGCGGGCGCCACCAGCTCCGTGCCAAGCAAGGCTGCGGCATCGGAGATCACCTGCAGCATGAAGCCCGAGTATTTGAAGTACGCGAGCAGCCCCAGGTTCACGCACAGGCTCACGATCAGCCAAGCTCGTCCCGGCCGCGGCTGTGACGACCGCGCGAGCGGGTCCGAGACTGGCAGCTCGCTGGCAAACGCCAGCGCGCGCTGCTGTGCGGCAGTGATGCGGAGCGCGCAGACGTAGTCGACCAGGGTCGACAGGGCGAGCAGCCCGGCGAAATACCAGGGCGTGGGCAGCGGACCATCGAGCGGCTTCGGTCCCGCCATGTAGAAGAAGTAACTGGTCAGAACGACCCAGACAGCGCGGCACTTGGGCCAGCCCGACAGCGCCCAATACACGGCGAATGCCACCACGAAGAACAGCAGAAAATCGAAGGTGGCAAACAGCATTCGTGGCGGGCTCTCGCACTACCGCTGCCGCGAGCGCGCGCCAACCACAGGCAGAGCCGTTGTGTGCGCCGACATCCTTCCCGGTTGATGAGCGTCGGAAGCAGCCTCAGCGGCGGAGGTCATCGCTCCTGTAGGTTCCGGCGCGGCACAGTGCCTCAGTCGCCGCTCGCGGAGCGCTCGCCGGCAGTGTGCCGATGGACGACGGCGCAGGGAGCTGGAGCCCGGCACCGCGTGCCCCTCAGCAGACGCACTCGGCAACGCGCGGAGGCATCAGGTCGGCTAACCGACTCAATGCGGTGCCGAGCCGACGTGGCGGGTCACACGTTCGGCGGCCACTCGACCGAAGAGCTCGACTGCAAACGGCAGATCTTCGATGACGTAGCGTCGAAACAGCCGTTTGGGCTCCTGCACCAGCCGATGCACCCACTCGAGCCCGAGCCTCTGCACGAGCGCCGGAGCTCGCTTCACATGGCCGGACAAGAAGCTCAGCGAAATGCCGATGCCAACCCACCACGCTCCCGGCGCCGCCTCACGCAAGGCCGCAATCACCCGCTCCTGCTTGGGTGAGCCAAAGGCCACCAGAACCAGGTCAGGCCTCAGCGCTTCGAGCTCCGCGCGCAACGGCGCAAGCTCTTCCTCTGTAGGCTGAGCGCTGACCCAGGGAGAG
>DASQDA010000708.1:0-3008 GCA_035634435.1 Polyangiaceae bacterium | reverse complement strand
CTTCATCTGGGACAACACGAAGCTCGAAACCTCGGGAGGCGAGAACTGCTTGCCGTCGAGCTCGACCCACGCATCACCGTTGTCGTGGCGCACCACGGAGTAGGCGGCGGTGCGCAGATGCTTCTGCACCGTCTCGGACTCGAACTTCTGTCCCATGAGACGGTTGACGGCGTGCACCGTGTGCTGCGGATTCGTGGTGGCCTGGCGTTTCGCGAGCTGCCCCACCAGTCGCTCGCCTTTGGCGGTGAAGGCAACGACCGAAGGGGTGGTGCGCGCGCCCTCCGTATTCGCGATCACTTTGACCTCCGGACGGCCTTCGGCGCTCGTTCCTTCCAGCACCGAAACGCAGGAGTTCGTGGTGCCCAAGTCGATGCCGATGATCTTCCCCATGGAGAGCCCCAGGATACTCTCTACGCCACGCCAGAGCGATCGCTCTGGCGCACTTGCTGCTCGCCGCACTGGACCAATGGCCGGCAACGACGCCTCGGCGCACGCACTTGGCCGGCTTCACACGTACATTGGACCCCGCTCTGCGTGCGAGAGCGCCACGCACGCCGCACGCTCCGCCGCTGAAGCGATACACCCGCTCGCAACAGTCGCGTCCATGGCGAGCGCAGGGGCGCTCGCGTATTGTTCAGGTGGTTACGCCGTGTCGGCGCGACTTCTGCGCGGGGCGTTCATGGCAAAATACGGCGACGCTGACGCGACTGACACGGACGTTCTCCCGAGCAACGGCGCGTCGATGCCGCCACAGGACGCGCCCACCGGGGCAGCGCTTCCGCGCGGCGCGATCGCGCGGCTGGCCATTTCGGCGGCCCACGACCTGAGAGAGGTATTGACGATCGTGGATCGCTACACCGCGTTTCAGGGGCCGGGGCCCTTCGACGAGCAGCAACGCGTCGATCTCGAGACGGCGCATGCGGTCGTGCGGCGCGGGGTGGAGCTCGTCGAGCAGCTGGTGGCGCGCGGCCGCGAGCCACAGTCCCGCGGCGCGTCCCGCGGCGGCGAGGGCGTGCTCGTCGTCGAGGCGGACCCGGTGATTCGAGCCGCCATGCGCCGCACGCTCAAGCTAGAGGGCTTCGCGGTGCAGGAGGCGGCCGACGGAATGGAGGCTGCAAAGCTCGGCGTCAGCTACCAGGGCGCGCTGGACCTGATGGTCTGCAACTGGCTGATGCCCTGCCTCGGCGCCTCCGAGACAATCCGCCGCGTGCGGGCGGCGCGGCCTGGGCTGCGGGTCCTGTTCGTTTCGGGAAAGGGCCAGCCGCCAGCGGATCACGAGCTTGGCAATGGCAGCGAGCTGCTGGTGCGGCCCTTCACGCCAGAGCGGCTGGTGCTGGCCGTGAGGGAGACGCTGCAGAAGCCCCCCAACGTCAGCCAGAATCTGCCCACACGCCCTGTCGTGCTCATCGTGGACGACGAACTGGACGTCCGTGAGTCGCTGGCTCGCCTAATGGAGGAGTGCCAGCTCCAGACATACAGCGCTCCGAGCGGGCTGCACGCCGTTGCCATCTTGCAGAAGCATCACGTGGACGTTGTCGTCTCCGACCAGTCCATGCCTGGGATGGATGGCATTCGCCTGCTCACCTTGGTGCGGGAGCGATGGGGCCACTGCCAGCGCATCCTGTACACCGCGCTGCCCTCGTCCGATGTCGTGCTCGACGCCGTCAACCGTGGCGGCGTTCACAAAGTGCTGCTCAAGACGATGCACCCGGTCCAGCTGCGCGACGACATCGAACGCGCCGCACTGGAAGCGGCACGCTTTCGCTTGCACGGCTGAGCGCGCCGTCAGTTGCTCTTGGGCCGCGCTACGACGACCATGGCCGGACGCACCAGGCGCTCACCGTAGCGGTAACCCGGCTGCACCTCGGCGACTACGGTGCCCGGCGGATGGTCGTTGCTATCCATCTGCTGCACTGCCTCGTGCAACGCGGGATCGAACGCCTGCCCGAGTGACGAGAACCGCTCGATGCCCATGCGGGACAAAGTATCGACGAAGATTTTCGTCACCATGCCGATGCCGTCCGACAGCGACTTCACGTCACTGGCGCTCTCGGCGTGCTGAGCAGCGCGGTCGAGATTGTCGAACACCGGCAAGAGCTCGCGCAGAAAATCCTCACGCGCCCGCCGCTCGCCGTCCTGCGTCTCGCGCCGGGCGCGTTTGCGGAAGTTGTCGAAATCTGCCGCCGTGCGCAACAGCTGATCGCGAAGCCGCTGCACCTCGGCCTGGGCGGCCGCGAGCGGATCCTGCGCGGCGGCTTGCGCTGCCTCGGAGCCTTCGGCTGGAGCGGGAGCCTCGGAGGAGGCTTGCGGAGGGTTGCTTGGGTCGTTCACGCGTTCGTCGGACACGAGGCGCAGTATAGTCAGGCCCTCGCACTTGCCAACGCGCTAACCGGGCGCGACGCGCCACGGGGTAAGCGGGGGCCGGTCTCATTCGGCAGGGGCGTCCTGACAGGACCCTTGACGCAGCACCGTGCTGGTTCCGCCGGTCGCTCGTGGCTCGTCGGCCGCAGGCGGACCAGGCACGAACCAGCCCTGAACGTCGGCAGAAATTGCCCAGAAGCGCCTGTCGTCCGCCAGCGCCACGCGACGCAGCTCACCCTTGCCGCGCCCGTAGTGGTTCTCCTCGAGCCAGAAGCAAATGTCCGGCCTGGCCGGCGCATACAGGTGATAGTGCCCGGGTATGACGGCAACCTCGGCCGTCGCGAGCACGCGCCCATCCGGCGCCAGCATCATGAGCCGCCGCTGCCCTGCGGGGAGTCGAAATTCCGTGCCGGCCTGAGGACTTTCGGCGCTCGAGGGCTCGACTCGGCCCATGGGGCGGCCGTCCACCAGCACCGTCACGGAGACATTGTCGAGATTCAGCACGCGCAGCAGCGGATGTTGATGAAGATGCGCCAGCAGCGCGAGCAGTGCCGCCGCCGCCGCGCCGACGCCGACGCGCAGCCACCCTCGATCCGTCGCCGAGGTGCGCACACGCAGCGTCCCTGAATCCATCTGCAAGAGCTCCT
>DASQDA010000707.1:0-3014 GCA_035634435.1 Polyangiaceae bacterium | reverse complement strand
GGTTGGCCTGGGTCACCTCGAGCTTCAACTCCAGGGCGCTCTGCATCGACGTGGATTGAACGCGGGAGCGGAGCTTGGCCACCTGCAGCTCCACCTGACCGTCTGCGATGCCGCCGATGGCGTGAGCTCGCGCCTTCAGTGTTACCCCTCCGGAAGCGACCTCGAGGGTCTTCGATGACAGCTGAGTTGCTTCGCTCGCGAGCTCGAGGCGGGCGCTCCCGCTGCGCTCATCGAGGCGCACTTCCGACAGCTCGACGCGCAGCGCACCCGCGAGCTCAGCCTGGAGATCGTCATTGCTGATGCGCAGGCCATCCAGGCGGGTCTGGGTCCACGCGTTCAGCTTGCCGTCGGCAAAGCGTGCGCTGCCACCGAGCGTTGCGCTGCCCGCGTCGAAGCGCCAGAGCGTGGGCTGGGAGCGGCTGTTGAACCAGGTGAGATCCGGCGCGCGCAACGAGCCGATCTCGAGGGTCGCGTCACGCAGAGCCCACGCAGCGGTCAGGTCCAGCTGCTCGCTGCGCAGCGAGCCTCGCACGCCTCCGAGTTGCAGCGCTCGTCCCAACGCTTGGGGCCGATTCAGCGCTCCGCTCCCCACATCGAGCGTCACTTCGGCCTCGCCCGAAGGTCGAGCTTGCGCAACGACGACCACCGGGGAAAGCAGCGCGCTGCCGTAGCTTTCCCGCAGCGTGACCTGAGTCATGCGGAGCTCGGCTCGACTCGGTGAAAGCAGGCGTCCGTGGCGGATGCTCAGGTCGACCTTCAGCTCTCCGCCGTGAGCCTCGACGCGCGGACCCTCGCCTGGAGCGAACAGCAGCTGCAGCGCTTCGGGCTGAACGGCGCGACCGTGCAGACGAAGCACCGCTGAGACGTGGCGCAGCGCTTCCGTACCCGTCGGTTTGCGGACGTCAAAAGGGTGCACGCGACACGCGATGCTCCCGCGTAGCGACCCGACGAGCTCTTCCGAGCCCACGCGGACGCTGCCGCTGGCGAGCTCGAGCGATGCCGGGTGCACCCACACCTCGCGCGCGGGCCTCAGACGAAACGCACCCTGGGCGCGCGCCTTGCCCAGGTAGCGAAACTGCTGGACCCACAGCTCCGCGATCTGCACATCGACATCCTCGATCTCGATCGTCCACAGATTGTAGTCGACCTCCGCGATCGGCGGCTCCGGCGGCCCTGCTTCGAACAGCGGCGGACCTGGAAATTCAGGCAGCGGCGCCAGTGCCTTCAAGGAAGGATGCCCCGCCGCCTCGGGCGCCACGCGGTGGCGCATACGAAAGACGGTGCCCTCGCCGCGCACGCTGGTCGCGCGGAACGTGCGGGACGCCAGCGCGGGCAGCCGCACCAGGACGACGGCCCTCTGCATGTCCAAGGCCCACTGCAGGTTCGCATCCTGGAAAACGACACGCACGCCGCGCACGTGAACGGTCCCTGGCCAGAAGCTCCACGCGCGCTCGAACGTGACATTGACGGCGTTCGTCGACCCAAACGCCTTCGCCAGCCCGCCCGCATTGAGGACGGTATTGGCGCCGACCAGGTAGAGCCCTTCCAGAAGCAACGCACTGCCGAGCGCGAGGCGCAGCAGCCGCTGCCACCAGCCGCGCCGACCAGGGTTCACGCGGCTGCCCCGGAACGAGCTAGGCTCGCATTAGACACGTTGGCGTTCCCCTGCGAAACATGTGCCCCGCACAAGCCTGCCTCGCACAATCCCGCAGCGGGTTAAATCCCGCTTCGTGACGAATCTGCGGCTCACGTTGCCGTGGCGAATCGCCCCGTGCGTAGCGGCTGCGCTTAACGCGTCTCAACCTGGCGGCGAATAATGCGCGCAAATGGTCGGGGGTGCCCGGCGGCAGCTTCGAGCTTACCTGCAACGCGGGCGACTGTGCTCTGGCAGGCATGCGGTTCGGCCTTCACGGCCAGTACCACTTCGCGAGCAGCTGGAGCGAACCGTGGATTGGCGCGGGCGTCGGCCTCGAACTGCTGAGCGCCAGCAGCGAGCCACGCGCCACGCAGGCTCAAGAAACTGTCTCGCTGACGGGGCTAGAGTGCCTGAACGTGCAAGCGGGTATCGACGTCCCGCTGCGAACGAAGGCGGCCTTCGGTCCCTTCAGCACATTCGGATTTGGACGCTTTTCGAGTGGCCGTTATGCGTGCCGTGGGGCCGACTGCGCCACGGAGAGCTTCGACTTCAACCTCGCCAACGCACACACGCATTACTGGCTGAGCTTTGGACTTCGCGTCACCTATTTCCCGTGAATAGAGCGAGCCCCGGCGTGGGTGTGCGCCGGGGCTCTGCCAGTCTACTTCGCCGAGCCGGTGCCTGCTCCGGGCGTAGTGCCCGAGCCGCTACCCTTGCCCGCGCCCGTACCTGCGCCGGGCCCAGCTCCGGTGCCCGTTCCTGGGCCGGTGCCTTTATTCGCGGAGCTGCCGCTGCCCGCTGCCGGTGAGGTGCCGCTGCCCGTGCCTTTACCCGCGGAGCTGCCGGTGCCCGCGCCCGTGCCAGTGCCAGTGCCAGTGCCCGCGCCGCTGGTGGTGCCCGTTGCCTTCGCCGCCCCCGATGCGGACGCGCCGCTGCTCTGGCTCGCACCGACCGCGCCCGCCGAGCTGGCCTTCGCTGCCAGGGCTTGCTGCAGATCCTTCGCCTCTTGAAGGTGCGTCTCGATACGCGGACGCAGCTCCTCGAGCAGCGCCTTCAAGTCGGCATTCTGCGCGCTGGGAATCAAGCGGGTGGTGAGCGCGTCCAGCACCTTCGTGTGTCCTTGGACCTGCGAATCGATGTAGGCCGTGTCGAAGTCCGGTGCGGCCGTGCTCTTCAGCGTTGCCAGCATCGTCGTCGAATCCGTGGTCAGCTCCGTCGCTAGCGGGCTCTCTGCCGGCGTCAGCTTGAGCTTACCGACGAGCTTCTTTTGTTTCTGGTTCGCCTCGGTGTGATGCGCCACCATCATGGCCGCGAATTTCCTCACCTTGGGATCCTTGGCTTTGCCCTGGGAAAGTCTCGCTTGTTCGACATCGGCCGT
>DASQDA010000706.1:0-1584 GCA_035634435.1 Polyangiaceae bacterium | reverse complement strand
CCGCGTCACCGCTCTCGATGCGCGCACCGGGGCACGTCGCTGGAGCGTGAGCAGCGATGCCTACCAGCTGCGTGGTGCCGGGGACGATGGGCAAATCAGCGTGCTGTCGCTGGGGCTGGCCTCCGAGCGCAAGAGCCTGCTCCTTGCGGTACGCCGCGACGGCTCGGTCAGCCAGCGCCTCGAGACCGCCACCGAGCTCGGGCGACCGGCTGCCCTCGACGGCATCGCGTTCGTCCCCTGGTCCGGGCAATACGTGAGCGCGCTCGACCTGGCTTCGGGCACCGAGATCGGGCGGCTGTTGACGCGTGAGCTCACCAGCCACGCGCTGACGGTGGGCGGTGAGCTGTTCTTCGGCGAAAGGGGCGTGCTGCACTTCGACGAGCAGATCCGCTTTGCCTCCACCAACCAGGCCAAGCGCGTGGCTCTGCCAGAGCGCAATTTGCCGGGAAAGCCCCAGTGGCTACCCCCGGGAGGGGAGTTGCCGCGCCTCGACCTGGGCGCTCGTCAGCGGATCCGCATCTACGCCGCTCCGAGCTGGGACGGCACGCAAGCGGCGTTTGCCAGCAGCACATTCGTCGCGACTTACTTCCGCGCGCTCCTGGCGTTCGACACCAGGACTGCCGAGCTCAAGTGGACACGGTCCGCGCCGCGCAGCGTGGTGGGCGGCGCGGCTGCCGCTTCCGGCTTCGTGCTTTGCACCGCGGACGGCAAGGCGCTGCGCCTCGGCGCTGACGGCGGAGATGCGGGTAGTATCGAGTTTGGCGTCGAGCTGCGTGCGTGCGCCGTCGACGCGAGCACGCTCAGCCTGACTGCGCGCGACACGCTGCCGCCGTTGCAAGTACAAATCCGACGGGTGCTCACCGAGCTCGACCCGGAGATGGCGGCTGCCCAGGCTTTTCTGGTAACCGAGCTTGGCCGCAGCGACGACCCGCTGGTGACCAAGAGCTTGATCGAGCTGACCACCAGCCCACGACTTCCTCCCGACGCGCGGCTACGCGCCCGCGAGCTGCTGGCACGCCGCCGCAACGGTGCGGAGTTCATGCTTGCAGCGCTCGACCAACCTTACGACGCCTTGAGAAGTGACGCGCTGCCGCCACCCGTGGGCCCCCTCGCCGACGCGCTTTCAGCCATGCGCGAGAAGCGTGCCGCGCCGCTGCTCGCGCGTCATCTCAACGATCCAGCTACCCTGAGCGAAGATGTGGAGCACGCGGCCCGTGCGTTGACCGAGCTGGCCACGGAGGCGGAGTTGTCTGCCTTGCGCACGTTTTTCGCCCTTTACCGCGGTACTGCGGACGAGCCATCACTCGTGCAGGCGGTGGTGGCGGTCGCCTCCGCAATCCTGCGGATTGGCGGCGCGGATGGCCGCGCCTTGGTCGAACGCGCTGCACGCGACCCGCTGACGGAGCCGGACGTGGCACGCGCCCTGACAAGCTTGATGTCCACGACCCCGTCCGCAGCCAGGAACGCCGCGACGGCGTCGTCTTCGAGCTCCGTCGACTAGGCGCGTCGTCCGCGACGTCAAGGCGGCGGGCAGCGCGATGTACCCTCATTCAGCTCCGGGCGCCCCATACCCGGTAGTGACGA
>DASQDA010000705.1:0-8263 GCA_035634435.1 Polyangiaceae bacterium | reverse complement strand
GACGACGACGACGATGCGGACGACGACGACGATGCGGACGACGACGACGAGGCCCCTAAGAAGGAGCCGGAGCCCACGTGACGCTCAATTCGCGTACGTGAAACTCAGCCAGAGCTCGTCGCCACCGAACACCACCCCGATCCCTATCCGACCGATGCGCCCGGAGGCAATTCGGCTCGCGCTATCGCTATGCTCGAACGCGCGTTCCACGTGTTCCATGAGTGGCGGGCGCCACTGCAAGCCATAGGCCGCGGCTGCGTATTGGTTTTCGCTAAGCCAGCCACAGGCGCAACTCGTCACGGACGCACACTCGCGGCGGTACTTCGTGAACGTCTGCCCGCTCTCCGCCAGCTCCCGGGCGCTCGCGAGCGCTATCTCGCTGAGGCAGTCATCGATCGCCAGTGGCGGTAAGCTCAATGCCGCCCGGTAGCCGTTGACCTCTGCCAGCACGGTTGCTCGAACCTGGGCCGTGGAGGGGGGTGGCTCGACAGAGCTTCGGTGCTCACAACCTCCGTCCGAAGGAATGCACTGATCGTATGCGGTGTCGTTCACCTCGACGCAGCGATAGCCCTCTGGACAGCCTTCCGAGCAGCTGCGCGAGCAGAAGCCACGACCGTTCAAGTTGAGGCAGTGGTCATTGCCATCGCCGCAATCGCCTTGACGCTGACAGGGGCTGCACAAACCAGCAACGGCGCCCGTCACATCCGTGGGCTCTTCGTCGATGGGCTCTTCGTCGATGGGCTCTTCGTCGATAGGCTCTTCGTCGATGGGCTCTTCGTCGATGGGCGCCCGCGGTACGCTTGGCGTGATCGGCGCAGCCACGATCGGATCCGCAGCCGTATCCCCGCAGCCCGAGATCACCGCGAGCAGGCAGTGGACGGCCAGCGGGCCGACAATGGATATGTAGGTAACTGGGAGCCGCACGCCATGGCACTATAGCTCACCTTGAGGCCAACCACTGAGCCGCCGCGCTCGCTCGCTGACACTACAAGAGCAGGAAGCGAGCGCCGCGCGTGAGTCACAGAAGCCCCGCCACCATCGGCACTGCGCAGCGCGCGGCGGCGGTCATCCCGTTGCGGGTGCCGGAGTCCGATGCCGCGCTCGTCAAGGCCCTGCGTGCGGGTGAGCCCGCGGCCGGAGCCATCTTGTTCGATCGCTACGGACCCCACGTGCGACGCGTGCTCGCTCGTGTGCTTGGTCCGGACCCGGAGCTCGGGGATTTGCTTCAAGACGTCTTTGTCGCGGCTCTCGCTTCCATCCATCGCTTGGTCGACCCTTCGGCGCTGAAAGCCTGGCTCACGCAGACTGCCGTTTACACTGCGCGTGCACGCATCCGACGCCGGTCGCGCTGGCGTTTCCTGCGCTTTCTTCCCGACGACGAGCTGCCCGAAACGGCGGTGCCCGAGCTGGACGTGGAGGGCAACCAGGCGCTGGCTGCGGTCTACCGCGTGCTGGCGGAGCTGCCTCCTCTCGAACGAATCGCGCTGGCCCTCAGAGTTCTGGATGGAATGGAATTGTCGGCTGTCGCTGCTGCTTGCGGCGTCTCTCTCGCCACCATCAAGCGCCGTCTGGCTCGCGCACAGGAGCGCTTCAATCTTTTGTCGCGCAGAGAACCGGTGCTGGTCGAGTGGCTGAGGAGCGGTGAGGCCAAATGAAGCCCGAAGGTCTCGAGCAGCTGACGCCGCGGATCACGTCCCTCCAAGACGTGTGGCTAGAGCAAGAGATCCCGCTCGAGGTTGCGCGCGCGGGCTTCTTGCGGAGAGTCGCCACGCAGCAGCCTTCGTCGTTGAGGCACCGCGTTTGGGCTGCGGCCGCAATCTTGCTACTGGTAGGCTTGGGCCTCGGCTCCGCCGCCTTCTGGCCGGCAGCGCCCCTCTCCGTGATTGTTCGTGACGCGCCGGTTGGCGCCGACGCGTGGGTGAGCTCAGGGCGACGTGAGCGGCTTCCCATGGCCTTCTCCGATGGCTCAATCGTGACGCTGGAGCCCGGGTCCCGGCTGCGCATTGCCGAGCTGCGGCCCGATGGCGCAACTCTCGGTGTCGAGTCCGGAGCCGTGGACGTGTCGGTCGTGCACCGGCCCAACACCAGCTTTCGGTTGACGTTCGGCCCGTTCGCCGTTCGCGTCACCGGCACGCGTTTCGCTGTCAACTGGCGTCCCGAGGACGACACGTTCCGCATCACGTTGCGTGAGGGCAGCGTGGTAGTTTCCGGCTGCGCCCTGGGCGAGTCACGGGCGCTGAGGGCAGGCGAGGTTCTCTCAGCCTCGTGTCAGGCCGGGCGCTTCGAGATTTCCCGTGGGCAGCAGGTGCCGCCCGAGCTCACCCACGCCGGGCCCCGCGACAGCGTTCCCGAACCTGCGCTCAGCGCCGATCTGAGCCCGGCGCCGACGCGTGCCCGGCGCATCGCCAGGCCGCTCGATGAAGAGAGCTGGCAACTGGCAGCTAGAGCCGGGCACTTCTCCAAGGCCCTGGCTGCGGTCGAGGCTGCGGGGTTTGCCGCGGAGGTGGAGCGCGCAAGCGCCGAAGATCTGGCTCTGCTGGGCGATGTCGCTCGTTTCGGGGGTAGCTCGCAGCGGTCGCTCGAAGCGCTCTCCGCCTTGCGGCGCCGCTTCCCCAACAGTGGCCGGGCAGGGGCCGCCGCATTTAGCATTGCGCGGATTCATTTCGACCAGCGCGCCGCTTATGCTGAAGCGGCCAAATGGTTTCGTATCTACATGCGGGAGCAGCCCCGCGGTTCCTTGGCGCGCGAAGCGCAAGGCCGGCTGATGGAAGCGCTCGAGCGCAGCGGCGATCGCGGAGCCGCGCGCCAGGTGGCCGAGCAGTATCTCGCGGCGCACCCGACGGGTCCTCACGTGCGGTTCGCCCGGTCCCTGCTCGGACACTGAGTGAATAGATTGGGCCAGGCGACGAGCCGCAAGGTGCGGCTTCTCTGCGGGCTCGGCTTGCTGGTGGCCTGCCTCTTCTGGCCGCTGGCCGCGCGGGCGCAGAGTGTGCCCCGGCGCACGGCGATCGCGGTCGTGAGCGGTGGCGCCGATACGCCCTTCTCGCTTCGTTTGAAAGCGGAGTTGCTGGAGCTGGGCTGGCGGGCAATCGACATCGAGCCGGAGGCCGACTTGGCCTTGGCGCAGATCGCACGGCGAGCGGGCACGTTGGCTGTCTTGCGCGTGGGCAAACGCGCAGAGGGCATCGAGGTGTGGGTTGCTCCCGAGGTCGACGCCGAAGCAAGCAGCGAGTGGATCGACATCGAGACAGCGCGCCCGGAGCTAGCGGTGCTCCGGGCGGTGGAGGCTCTGCGGGCACGCTTCGTGGAGCTCGGGTTGGAGCCCGAAGGTACCGCGGCAGCGACACCCGTGCCGCTCGCGCAGCCACCTCCCCCCGCGCCTCCCCGCGCTCTGCGCCTCTGGCTCGGCGCACGCGCCGCCGTGTCGTGGAGTCCCGGTGGCAGTTCGGAAATTCCCTACGCGGGGGCGCTCGTGCGTTGGCTTCCCACTCCCCTGGGAGCGGTCGTCCTCGAGCTCGCGGTGCCGGTGCGAAGCGGCCAGGTGCATGGCATCGAGGGGCGGACGAGCGTCCGACCCTTCGTGATCGCTGCCCTGGCCGAGCCACAGCTCACTTTTCAGCATTGGCACTTCGTGGCCGGTCTCGGCGCTGCGCTCGCGCTCATCGAGCTCGAAGGGCACCCTGCGGCTGGTTACGCGGGTCGCAGCGACACGCTGGTGACGGGTCTAGCGCTGGCACGCACGGCCGCGCAGCTGCGTCTGGCCAGGCGCTGGCAACTCCGCTTCGACGTCACGTACGGGATTGCAGCGCCGCGCCCGGTCGTTCGCTTCGATGAGCGTGTGGCAGCCGTTTGGGGCCGTCCGTTGCTGCTCGCGGGCATCAACTTGCAATGGGCCATCTTCGGTGAGTGAGCGAGTGTCCTGAGTCCGTGACACGCCCAAGCAATTCGTGGGGTCCCGTGGGGGTGAGACCCCGCGAATTTCTTGGGCTTGGGCGTCGTGCGCTCATACGTGCCTGTTCTACTTGTGTGCTGAATCTTGGATTCAGCACACTAGCTCGCGTCCGGATACTTCTCGGCGAGCTTGACCACCTCGTCGAAGAGGGCAGGGTGCTCCACCAGCTTACGCACCACACGCCAGAGCGCTGGGTCTTCCAGGCGAGCCACGCCGGTCCTGGGCGCGGGCTTACCGCGCGGAGCGCGCACGATGCTGCTTGGGCCCTTGGCCTTCAGCGTCAGCAACGCGGCGACGTGCCGCTTGGTGGGAAACTGCTCGCCAGCTTCCCATGCGGCTACTTCCTTCGCATCGAGCCCGAGGGCGCTGGCGAGCTCGCGCGCGGTACACGCGAGCTCCTTTCTGAGCTTCTGGATATCTTCAGGCGACACGGTGCTCCCGGTTGGCTGTCAAGCAGCTGAGGACGAAGACACGGGCGAGCTAGCAGGATCTTCCTCGCTGGGCGCAGCTTCAGCTGCCCGAGATGGTCATCGAGCTCACGCGTAAAGTGGGCGAAGCGGTGCTCGTTTTCAGCACGAGATCATCAGCGACCGCGTCGATGTTTTTCAGCATGGTGTCGAGGTTCGAGGAGATCGTTACTTCGCTGACTGGAAACGAAAGCTCGCCGTTCTCGATCCAGAAACCGGAGGCGCCCCGGGAGAAATCGCCGGTCATCGCGTTGAAACCGAAACCCATCAGGTCCGTGACGTACAAGCCGCTTTGCGTGCTGGCGATCAGCTCGTTCACCGGCGTGGTGCCGCCCAGCAGGATGAAGTTGCTGGTGGAAGGACCGACGCTGCCGCCACTGCGTGCGGCCGACGCGGTGGAGGTTCGCCCGAGCTTGCGTGCGCTGTAGCCGTCCAGCAAAAACGTCTTGAGCTGGCCTGCGTCCACCACCACGTTGCGCCGCGAGCGCATGCCCTCCCCATCGTAAGCGCGGGAGCCGGGGGCGCGCAGAATCAGGGGGTCATCCACCATGGTCACCAGCGGGCTGGCGACGGCGCTGCCTTCGCGGTCGAGCAAATAGGTGGACTTTCGCCAGACGGCGCCACCCAGGATGCAGCTGGCAAACGTCCCCACGAGCGAGCGCGCCACGTCCGGGTCGAAAACGATGGCCGCCTCGGCGGTCGGGACTTTTCGAGCCGCGAGCTTTCGCAGAGTTCGACGCGCTGCTTCTTCACCGACGGCTTGCGGATCCTCCAGGCCCGAGCGGTGACGGTGCGCTGTCCAGTAGTGACCGCGGCGTTTCTTGCCGCCTTCGTCCTCGACCACGGGCGCGACGGAGAGCGAGGCGTAGGAGCCGCGTTGCACTCCCGAGAAACCGCTGGAGAGCACCACGGCTCCGATGCCCGTGCTGCGCGAAAACGTGGCGCCTTCGCTCAAGGTCAGACGCGGATCGTAGCCGAGCGCGGCACGTTCGGCGCTCAGCGCGAGACTCAGGGCCAGATCGGCATCCATGGTGCCGACTTCTGGATCATACAAGTCGAGCTCGGGATGCGGCGGCTGGCAGAGCTCGCTCGGGTCCAGCGGCCCGGCGAATCGATCGGCTTCGCTGAGGTCGAGCAGCTCCAGCGCGTCGTTGACCAAGCGATCGAGACCGCTAGGGGTGACGTCACTTGTCGCCGAGAGCGCCACGCGCTGATCGCGCAAGACGCGCAGCGAGATGCCTCGGTGTCCGGCCTCCTCGACGAGCTCGGGCTGTCCCAGCCGAACGCGAACACTCAGCTCGAATCCACGTCGAGCGCTGGCTTCGGCGACGTCGGCGCCTCCGCGGCGCGCCCTCTCTACGACCTGGGCGGCAAGGGCTTCGAGCTCAGCGGCTTCTTGATCCTGCATGTGGCTGACGTTTAGCACTCCCGGAGCTCGGCGCGGCAGTGGGCGTCACTGTAGCCGCCGAAGTGCGTAGGCAGTCCAGAGGGCTGCCGAGGCGACGACCAGACAGGTCCAGATGAGCGCGTAGCCGAGCGGTCCGCCTGCCACCGCGCGCGTACCAAAATCTCCGTGGAACTGGGCGTAGGTCGCTTGCACGCTCAGCCGCGGCAGCAGGATGGCAATGAAGGCGGCGGAAAGAGCGACTGGTGCGCCGACCCAACGCAGGATAGACGAGAAGGAAGGGCGCGATGAGCCACGGAGCGCGAGAAAGAAGCCCAGAGGCACGCTCGCCACGTCGCACAAGAGCAGGAACGCATGCAAGGCGCCGACCCGGCCGCTGCTATCGAGCAGGTAAGCGTAAGCCCAGTCCGGTTCGAACACGATGAAGTAGGCTGCGGCTGGCGTGAAGACGACCAACGAGAAGAGCGCCACCAGCGACAACGGCGTCAGCACCACCGCGTTTTTCGAGCGGTTTGGGTTCTCGCTGGCCGCCCAGGCGAAAAGCGCACCGAGAGCAAGGCCGATGAGGGGGCCTGTGGGAGCCGGCATCTGCGCGAGAGCACAGCACGGGCCAGCCGCTCGCCACAAGGGCTACTGGGCTCCGCTCTTAGGTGCTAGAGCCCTCGCGATGAATGCCGAGGATCTCAGGGTCCTGCTCGAGCGGGTGCGCTCGGGTGCACTTGGGGTCGACGGGGCCGTGAAGGCCCTTGAAACCCTGCCCTTCGCCGACCTCGGCTTCGCCCGAGTGGACCACCACCGCGCGTTGCGGCTCGGCTTTCCGGAGGTGGTCCTGGGGGAGGGGAAGCGGCCCGAGCAGATCGTCGGCATCGCTCAGCGCCTGATGGAGGCGGCTGAGAACGTGCTGGTGACGCGCGTCTCCGAGCCCGCCGCTGATGCCGTGCGGCGTGAGCTACCGCAGCTCGTTTACGCGCCGCTGGCTCGCGTGTTGACCTTCGAGCACCGGCCCGTCGAGCCAAGGCCAGGCGAGGCGGTGGCGCTCGTCACCGCAGGAACCAGCGACATCCCCGTGGCCGAAGAGGCCTTCGAGACCCTGCGCATGTGCGGGTTTGCTGCGACGCGCGTGTTCGACGTGGGCGTGGCGGGTCTGCACCGTTTGCTGGAAAAGCTCGAGCTCTTGTCGCGCGCCCCAGCGGTCATCGTGATAGCGGGCATGGAGGGCGCGCTGCCGAGCGTGGTGGGCGGGCTCGTCGGCGCGCCCGTGATCGCCGTTCCGACCTCAGTTGGCTATGGCACTGCACTCTCGGGCTTCACGGCGCTGCTCGGCATGCTCACGAGCTGTGCGTCCGGCGTCACCGTCGTGAATATCGACAATGGTTTCGGTGCGGCGGTCGCCGTGGTGCGCATGCTGCGCAGGGGCAGCGCCGCGTGAGCCGCCGACCGCTCGATCCTCCTGCGGAAACGGGGTCGACCCTCCACTTCGAAGAGCTCGAGCCGCTCGCAACGACCCCACGGCACCTCGCGGCGTCGAGTGTCCACCTGGCGCACCACGAGCACCACCACGAGCACGAGCACCACCACCATCACGAGCACACGCACGCCCACGCTGAGCCGGGTGCCCACACGCACGAGCATTCGCTGCCGCCCCCGTCAGCCTCGCCGAACTCGCCGCTTGCGCAGGGGGCTGGCGCCGGCAAGACGCTGCTTTTCGACCTGCCGAGCGGAATCGCCGGCGACATGACCATTGCTGCGCTGGTCGACCTCGGGGTGCCCTTCGAGGTGGTGGTGCAAGCGGTCGGGAAGCTCCAGCTCCACGGCTACGAGCTCTCGCTGCTACCCGCACGCGCTTCGGTGATCGGAGGCAGCCGCTTCGAAGTGCATGTGACCGCACCCCAGCCCGAGCGCCGCTACGCCGACATCGACGCTTTGCTCGCCAACGCAGCGCTGGAACCTCTCACACAGCAGCTGGCGCGCCGGATCTTTCGCCATCTCGCCACTGCCGAGAGCGAAGTGCACCGCGTGCCGATGGCCGAGATCGCTTTCCACGAGGTGGGTGCCATTGACGCGATCGTCGACATCGTCGGCGCGGCCGCCTGCATTGCCCACCTGGGCGCCCGCGTGGTTGCGACGCCGCTTCCGATCGGGCGCGGTAGTGTGATGTGCCAGCACGGAGCCTTGCCGCTGCCTGCGCCCGCGACGCTGCTGTGCCTGCGCGGTGTGCCCACCTACGATTCCGGGCGCGACGTGGAGCTCGTCACCCCGACCGGGGCAGCCATCATCGCCGCGGTGGCCGAGGAGTTCGTGAGCTGGCCTTCACTCACTCCCGAACGGGTAGGCTGGGGCTGCGGCTCGATGCAGCTACCCGGAATACCCAACGCGGTGCGAGCCGTGCTCGGTAGCCCCGGACCCCGTGTGGAGGCGACGCTGGCCTCGCACGTGCTC
>DASQDA010000704.1:0-4439 GCA_035634435.1 Polyangiaceae bacterium | reverse complement strand
TTGAGGGAAATGCATGACGAGCTGGACTCCTTGGGTGTTTGAGGCCTACGGCTGGCCCAAGTGTCTGTCTGACGTCGAATCCTCGAGCGCCTCGTCTCGCTGAATGCTGCACGCACCGCTGAGGAGAGGACATGCTTGGTGCGCTGGTTACGACCGGATTACCAGCAGGCGAGCGATGCCGATCGGCTACGCCCTGCGGCCACCGTCACAAGCGGCCAGCAGCTGACCCTACGGTGGCCAAAGGACCTTCCGCACCAAGTTGCCGCTGTCCGCGATTGGCTTGCAACAGTTGAGTCCCCTGTGAGCGCCCACGACGTCGCCGATTCGCATTCCGGGGCGTCCTCGGGCGCGGTGATTCCTGCCCTCGAGACCCTGGTAGCACTCGGGGTGGCGGCTGGGTTCGATTCGGAACGCGGCCGCTGCTGGAAGGGCCTCGCTCGCACGAGCGATGAGCGCACGAGTAATCCAGGAATTGGGAAGGTGTCATCGCGGCCGCCACCGCCAGCATCCATGCCGGCGAGCGGTTAGAGCACGGCCGGCGCAATGGCAAGATGGGCGTCGCTACGGGAACCAGCGCTCGGCGCATGAGCCCCGCTTTCCGCTGCGTTCCACGCCGTTACCACGCCCCATGTCCTCCCCGTCCTAATCCGTCGCGATCCGTCTCCCTCCGCACCCGCCACCGCGTCCGCTCATTGCGAAGCCAAACAGCGGAAACGACCTGCGTTTCGTTATTCTTCCCGAGCTTCCGAGGTAGCGCGCCCGAAGGGATTCGAACCCCTGACCAATGGATTAGAAATCCACCGCTCTATCCAGCTGAGCTACGGGCGCGTCGGGAAAGGGTTCTAGCGTAATCGGTGGGGGGTTGTCACTGGTCCGTGGGGAAAGTGCTTTTCCGCGGCGGTTCGTTGCGGGGTAAGTCTGGTCCACGATCGAGTGGAATGGAACGAGGTCAGCAGGGCGCGCGCGGAGCTGCGCGATAGCTCCGCTGAAGCTTCGGAAGGTCCGAGAGCGTCCGCGCCGGGCGTGCGCACGCGACCCCCAGCTCGCGGGGGGGCACTGTCCCGTGCGGTCAGATGCACGGGTCTGCCGGCATCGCGCATCGCGCATTGGCGAAGGTGGCGCTCAGGTGCCTGCGTCGTCCGCGCTTGCAGGGCTGGTAGTACGACCGCGTGCCGTCAGCAAGGACACGCGCGCCGCCTGCTGGGGCCGGGTGACGCAGCAGCGGCCAGCGTCGGGGCAGGGTGACCTCGGACGACCGTCGCCGGACCTGGCGTCGGACGGCGCGCGGGGTGCCGGGCGCGCTCCCGGCCGCTTGCCGCGTGGCGGCGGATCCACGCGAGCATGGGATCGAGACGCCGGTTCATCGCCGCGAGCGTCCACGTGATGCTCGCAGTTCCTTTTCCGGTTGGCGCTTAGCGCGAAGGTTCGAGCGTTGGTGGCCTCTAACCTTATACGAGCAACAGGACGGACCCGAGCGTCGTTGCGCGTAAACACTCAATGCACGTGGACGGCGGGATCGATCCACGTGTGTGAATCGGTTGATAGGAGCGGGACATGATGATGAGAACAGGACACGTACTTGCGGCGCTCGTCGCAGTAGCGGGAGCTCTGCCGGGCTGCAGCTCTGGTCCGGACGCCCCACCGCAAGTGGAACGGGATGTGGCGTCTACGACTCAGCCGGTGACGTTCAGTCCGTCCGGTGACCGGGCGTACATCCGAGCGGTGCACTGGAATATTGCTGGTGGCGTGGTGGCCTTCACGGACGACTTTCCATTCCTGAACCCAGACCGGCCGCACAACATGGGGCGGGCCGCGCCTGTGCTGCGGCTCATCCAATTCATCGAGGAGTGGCAGCCTGACGTCATATCGGTCAACGAGATTACGGCAGTCCAGTACGTCGACCTGCTGGCGACGCTGCGGCTCCGGGGATTCAGCGTCAACGGCCACTTCGTGAGGACCGGATTCAATGTCGGACCTGCAGGAATGGCCATTCTGACCACAGCGCCGGCAAGTGAGCGCGCTACCTACTACTGGAATGGGACGGCTTTCGAGCAAGACGGCGAACAAAGCTCACGCGCCGTTGCCTGTCTCACTGCGGATCTGGGCGAACCGGTGCGCGTCTGCACGACGCATCTGGAAACCACCGATTCGATCGCAGCGACTCAAGTTCAGTCTTTGATCCGCGACTGGTCCGCCGATCTCGCCGCGCGACCGCACTTGTTGCTCGGCGACCTGAACGCGGAGCCCAACTGGCTCGGATCCATCCTCTATCCTCCTGGCGCGGGCAACGGGTGTTTCGGCGCCGGTGGACCCTTCGTCGAAGCCGACATGAATGCGTCCGAATGCGGCGAGGCAACCCATGGTGAAGGCAAGCTAGACTACGTGCTCGGTACGGCCGCGCATTTCACCGACCGAGGTTACGCCGAAATCCGCGACGGCGGGGATTGCATTCTGACGCTCGCAGGGCGCCACCCCTGCTCCGACCATCGCGCGGTGCTCGCAGAAATGGAGCTCCGACTTTTCGATCATGGAATCGGCGAAGCCACACCTTCGTACGCGGGCCCGGACGTGAGCGGGAACGCGGGATCAGCGATCAATTTGTACGGTCGCGCGCCGGCGAGCGCGTCGGTTCTCTGGAGCTATACGGTCGCGGCTGGCACGGATCCGGGTGGGTCGTGTGTGTTCGCCGACCCTGGGGCGGCACGCACCACGATCTCGTGCGATCGACCCGGGACTTACGTGGCCACGCTGACCGCGGATGGCGTTGCGAGCGATAGCGCGCTCGTGCGCATCAGCAATATCGCACCGGAGGTTTCCATCACTGGCCCGGACCCTTGGCAGCTCTTCACGGCCCGCTCGAACGTGCGCTTGCAGGCGTCGATCGCCGACAGCGCCGGGGACAGCCACACCTGCCGTGTGGACTGGGACGATGGCACCACGGAAGAGTATCCTGCATCCGCAGCCGGCTGCGCGCGCGACCACGTGTATCGATCCGCGGGTATGTACACCATCCAGCTGAGCGTCGTGGACAGCGCGGGAGCGAGCGGTGTCGACGAGGTGCTGGTCGTGGTTCACGACCCCGCGGGCGGCTGGGCAAACCTCGACGGATCGCTGTTTTCGCCTGCCGGAGCGCTGGTCGACTCCACGGTAGGCGCGGGTGAAGTCTGGGCGCACCTGACCGGTCGCTACTATGACCTGACGCCCGTTCCGCTCGGAGCTGCGCGCGCCTGGCTGCCCGGGACCCAATTCCGCTTCGAGCCCGCGACGCTCGACTGGATGGTCGTCACCCCCGAAGGCCGCGTGGCGGCGCGAGCCACGGGTTCATTTGCCGGACAACCAGGCTACGGACTCCTTCTTTACGGACAAGACGGCTGCAACACGGCCACGCCTTCGTCCCCGTGCCAACCAGGCGAGGATCAGGGCCGGTTCATCGTTTGGCCCCTGTCTGCAGGTCCTTATCCGGCCGGCACCATCACGTACGACTCCTCGCAGGGCGGAGACAATCTCGACTTGGACCGAGTGCGCCTCGCCCCCTTCCAGACCGGCGGCGTCACACTTCAGTTCCCGTTGCACTGATCTGCAATGCACGTGACACGTCAACGATAGCTCGAAAGCACGGGTGGTCCTGGCAGAGTCGCAGGGGACCACCCGTTCGACATTGCGACCAGGCCCGCCGACGCTGGAGAAGCGTGCTAATCGTGGAGCGTGGCCGGGTGGTCGAAGCGTTTCGTGTGGCTGGGGATGATCGCGAGCTGGGGTTGTGCCGCGGCGCCAGCGGGTCCACGCGGACCGCTCCTGGGGCCAGGGGTCAAGGTCGGGATCGACTGGTCCGCTGCCGTGAGCCAGGCTCGCCTGGAGCGAGCAGGGCAGGACGACCTCACCGGCAGCAGTGATCACTACTGGTCCACGCTACAGGTGTTGCCTCGGCGTTTAGAAGTGCGCTTCTCGCCGGTGAGCTGGGCTGACGTCGGCAGCGAAATTGGCTGGTTAGAGGGCGGGGTGGACGCCCGCTTCGGTGTTCCGGCGAAGCCGCACACCTTCTTTGCCGGGAACTTCGCTCTCGGTGCGCGCAGCGGGCAGCCCGGGCCCTTCAAGGCCACAAAGCCGACTCATGGAGCCTGGGCGCGCGTGGAATTCTACCCGCTGCTTGGCGAGTCGCGATCCGGCACTTTGCTTGAGAGTCACCGCGGTGTGCTTGCTCTCGGAGTGGACGTCGGCGCCTTTTACCACCAGCTGTACAGCCCACCGAACCCGGACGAGTTCAGGGACGGATTCGGCTTCGAGGCGGAGCGGCTGATCCGGGACGAGGCACGCATCGAGGCTGCGGTGGGTTATGTGCTGGTGAATCGGCGAGCTTCGGTGCTCGCGGCAGTCGAGCCGTACGTGGCCTTCGATCTTGGGACGGACCCGCGCAGCTGTGAGCTGTGCGCGCGCTATCA
>DASQDA010000703.1:0-4440 GCA_035634435.1 Polyangiaceae bacterium | reverse complement strand
CCGACGTACGCCAGGTGAAGGGCCTGGAGTTCGACTACGTGGTGCTGGCAGAAGTGAGCGAGAGCAGCTACGCGGACGAGGACGAGGCTCGCCATTTGCTGCACATCGGTGCCACCCGAGCCGCGCACCAGCTGTGGATTCTGTGCGCTGGCAAGCCGAGCCCCCTCTTGCCGGCCGAGCTCCTGGCCCGGAGCCTGTAAAGCGCTGATGGCGACGACCCCCGAGACGAGCGTTGCTCGTTGGTTCTGGCTCTTGGCTCCTATCGTCAGCGCTTGTGCCGCTCAGACGCCAGCGCGCCCCATTGGCTACGACCTGAACGTCGATGTGCCGGAGGTGGTGAGGCCGGCCGCGCCCAGCCGCCAGACCGTGCCCTTCGACGTGGTGGCCCGTGCGCAAGCTCCCATTCGTGCCGTGCGCCTGCGCGACGCCGAGGAGCTGAGTGCGGCCGCCTTGGCTCGAGAGCTTCTCACCGCCGACGCTGTTTGCGCTGGTGAGGAGCATGGAACCGCCGCACACCATTACGCAGAGCTCTGGCTCCTGGATCAACTGCTGGCGTTCGCCCCGGCGCGCGGGCTCGAGCTCGGCGTCGGGCTGGAGATGTTCCAGCGTCCCTTCCAGGGCGCCCTTTCCCTGTACCAACAAGGGAAGTCCGATGAAGACGAGCTCGTGCAAGCGAGCGAGTACGCTTCTCGCTGGGGCTACGCCTTCGATTTTTATCGGCCCTTGCTGGAGCGTGCCCGGGATCGTTCGGTTCCGCTCGTCGCGCTCAACGCGCCGCGGGAGCTGACGCGGCAGGTTGCCAAGGCCGGCCTCGATGGGTTGGACGACAGCTGGCAGCGCCGGCTGCCGGAGCTCGATCTCGACCACGCGGAGCATCGAGCAGACTTCGGACGGCGTATGCAGCAGCACCCGGGGCTCACAGCGGAGCGTTGGGAGAACTACTATTCGGCGCAGGTGGTGTGGGACGAGAGCATGGCGGCTGCTGCCAACGAATGGCTGACGGCGCATGCGCCGATTCGCCGCATCCTGATCGTAGCGGGCGCGACACATTGCCAGCGGTTCGCCATCCCGGAACGTCTGACCCGGCGCTCGGGGCGACCGGTGGCTGCGGTCGCCATCACCACCAGCATGCCGACCAGCGGCGCCCTTGGCGCCTACGACTACGCGGTCGTGGTCGACGCCGCGCCAAAGCCTTGAGCGGCCCGGCCCTCGGCTACACCGCCAGCGGCAGCGCGCAACGGTCAACGTGGGCGCGACGTGGCTGCATCGAGGCGTCCACCCCGATCATGTCTCCTGGGCTCAGCCCTAACCACACGTTCTCCCCCTGCAGCGGCTCGCTCGAGAGGATGAAGTGGTTTACCGGCCCGTCTCCGGGCGCTGCCTCACAGGAGGCGGACAAGCTCGGGCACGCGTCGCGTTCCCCGCAACGGGTCTTGTACGTCGAGACGTAGAGCTCTTTGCCGCCCTGCGCTGCGACGAGGGTCTCGCCGTCGGTCGCCATCAGCGTCAGGGTAGAGCGCACCTGGGCGTCATCGCAAAGCTCGCGCACGCGCCGGACCGTTGAGCGCAGGGCCGTCAGGGCGGCATCGATGTTGTGTCGTCCCGACAGTGGTCCGAACGTGGAGAGCTGGGTCAAAAAGATGAAAAAGATGACCTCGCTGTCGGTCTCGCCCAGGATGAAACGGCGCAGCCGCGGCGCCACCTCGCCCATCAAGGCCTCCCGCCGCGTCTCGAAGTTCGGGACGTCACCATTGTGCGCGAAGACCCAGCGCCCGTATTGAAAGGGGTGGCAGTTGAAGACCGTCTTGGGTCCCTGGGTTGCGCGACGCACGTGGGCCAGCACGGTCTGCGACGAGACCACCCCACTCAACCGATGAAACAGCGCGTCTCCCAAAGCCGACAGCGGACTGCGGGTTACATGCGGGGTTCCGTCCACGTAAAACGCCACACCCCAGCCATCCGGGTGCTGGCTGCTCTGGACACCGAGCGCGTTTTCAGCAGCGAGCAGCGATCGGTGGACCTGACTCGGGATGACACTACGGAAACCAAAGAGCCTGCACATGCTAAAAGTAAGCCGATCCAGTGACGCTCACCCTGCCATAACGGCCCGACGGCGTCACACTTCAGAGTGGTTTTGCTGATGACCCGCGGCTAGACCAGCCGGGGGTCCGGCCCCCCAAAAGAAACTGTTGAACCGCTGCGACGTAGTCACTTGGAAAGCATGAGCTCATCGTCCGTTTCCGAGGTGGCTCGGCTGCTGGAACGTCGGCGTTTCTTGCAACGCGCCGCCGGCGGGACGGCCATTGTCGCCTTCGGAGGCGGTATCTATGCCCTCGCTGACGATCTGACGAAAGCTGCCCGTGCCGAGAGTTTGCCGGATGGGCGCCCTCGCCTCCCTCCTGGCCAGCGGGTTATTCGAGCCCTCAAGCCCATGGGGGGAGAGCCGGGCGATCCAAATCCTTCGCGCTACCGCCTGAAGCTGCACGGAGAAGTGGAGGCGCCGTTCGAGCTCGACTTTGCCGAGCTCTTGCGTTTGCCTCAGGTGGAGCGAGCGCTCGATGTGCATTGCGTCACGAGCTGGAGCGTTCTCGGTGCTCGCTTTCGAGGTGTGCTGTTGCCCCAGCTCGCGGAGCGCGCCCGGGTTCGCGCCAGCGCTCGCTTCGTCATCTTCGAGGCGGCGCACGGCTACACTGCGAACGTGCCATTGCGAGCCGCCCTCGATCCGTCAGCGATGGTGGCACACGGCCTCGACGGCGGCGCCTTGCCGCGTGCACACGGGGGCCCTGTTCGCGCGGTGGTGCCCAGCCTGTATTTCTGGAAGAGCGCCAAGTGGCTGACCGGCATTCGCTTCGCCGCGCGCGACGAGCCCGGCTATTGGGAGACCCGCGGGTATCACAATCACGCAGACCCGTGGCGCGAAGAGCGTTATGGCTGATCAGGGAGAGAGGCTGTGTCCATACAACCTGCCAGCGCAGTACCAGCTCGACGCCGGAACGTACGCCCGTGGCTGCGCGCGTTGCATCGGGACATCGGTTATCTAGCGGTAGGTTTCACGGTAATTTACGCCGTTTCAGGCCTGGCGGTGAACCACATCGGCGAGTGGGATCCGAGCTTCCGGCAGGTCAATCGCACGCATGAACTGACGAGGCCGCTCCTCGGCGCCGATGAAGTGGTGGCTCGGCAGGTGCTCGAAGCATTGCACATTGCAGAACAGCCCCGAGAGCTTTATCGTCCGCGTGAAGGAGCGCTCGACATCGTGTTCGACAAGCGAACACTGCACGTGGACACCGTCACGGGCGTAGTGCAGGAGGAAGGCCAAGAGGCGCGCTTTTTTCTGCGTGCCGCCAATTTTTTGCATCTGAATCGCGGCAAGAAGGCCTGGACCTACCTCGCCGACGCCTACGCGGTCTTCCTGCTGTTCCTGGCGATTTCTGGCCTGTTCATGATTCCGGGTCGCAAGGGGCTGCTCGGTCGCGGCGCAATCATCGCCTCGCTGGGTGCCGCCATACCCATCGCTTACATGGTCGTGTTCGGCTCTCCGTGATCCCCTGAGTACTAGGCCGCCCGCCACGCCGGCGCTGGGCAGCACATGTGGAACTGTTTCCACACTTCCGCTCTTCCCGTTCGCCCTCTAGCCTGGTATGGAAGTCGCCGCGCTGGGTCCACCGGATGCGCCCGCTCTCGGGTGCCCTGGGCTGGGCCTCGCCCCCTAGCGAGCAAACAACGATGCGCACACTTCCGATCGTGTTCACGAGCCTCTTCATCGCAGTGCCTGCTTTTGCCCAGTCCGAGGCAGCCACGGACGACGCTCCCGCGGCCGGAGCCACACCCGCGGCCCCGGCGGCAACCGAGAGCGCAGCCCCCGCCGGAGACACGGCAGCTGCCGCTGGGACCACGTCGGCTAGCGGCTCCGCACAAGCTGGAGGCAGGGCGGAGCTCGGCGCCGCCAACGCCCCCGAGCAGGGACTGGCCGATGCCGGCTCTGAGACGCCGCCTGCGACTGCGCCCGCCGCCGTCTCTCCCTCGCAGCGGGGGCTGGAAGTGGCCACGACCGAGAGTGCTTGGACGTTCGAGTACCACGGCTACTTCCGCGCCCCCATGCGCGTCGGCATCGGCAAGCGCGACAACCCGGGACCCGGCCAGAGCAGCACTACGCTCCACTATCCGCTGATTCCAGACGACCAGTACCTCAGCTGGCAAAGCTCCGCCCACAACAAGAAGGACTGGGCGGAGATGTTCCTCACCATGGGCAACGAATGGGCGAAGGGCACGCTGGCGGTCCAGGGCTTCAACTTCGTGGACGCCTCGTGGGCCGAGCCCTCCGCGAACTTCGGCATTGGTCAAGGCTTCGTCACCCTCACCCCAGACCTGGGCTACGAAAACGTGCGGCTGATCGTCAAGGCCGGGTCCTTCTGGAGCCGCTATGGTACCGCTGGCAAG
>DASQDA010000702.1:0-5646 GCA_035634435.1 Polyangiaceae bacterium | reverse complement strand
TGATCACCTATATGCGTACCGACTCCGTACGCGTGAGCCCCGACGCCGTCACGGATTTGCGCGAGTACATCAAGACGACGTTCGGCGACAAGTACGTCCCCGCCAAGCCCAACGTCTACAAGTCTCGCAAAGACGCGCAGGAAGCGCATGAAGCCATCCGCCCGACTTCGCTCGAGCTCGAGCCGGAGCGCGTCCGCAAGCACCTTACCGATGAGCAGTACCGGCTTTACAAGCTCATCTGGGATCGCTTCGTAGCCTCGCAGATGACGCACGCCGTCTACGATCAGACGGGCATCGACATCGAGGCGACGCCGAGCCGCAAGGGCGCTCGCTACAAGCAGATCACGCTGCGCGCGAGCGGCAAGGTGCTGAAGTTCGCGGGCTGGCTCGAGCAGTACGGGAAGGGCTTTGGCGACGGGGGAGCCGAGTCCCCCAAGGAGCTCGCGGGTGAAGAAGACCAGCGGGACGCGGAAGCCACCAAAGCCGCCGAGGCGCTGGCCGCGCGGCCAACGGAAGACGAGGAAGGGCTGCTGCCCGAGCTGAAGGAGGGCGAGACTTTGAAGGTGGTCGAGCCGCCCGGCGTGCTCACCGAACAGAAGTTCACCCAGCCCCCGCCGCGCTTCAACGAAGGCTCACTGGTGCGCGAGCTGGAGAAACGCGGCATAGGCCGCCCCAGCACGTACGCCGAGATCATCAGCAAGGTTCAGGCGCGCGACTACGTGGAGAAGCTGCCGGGCGGGCAGATGAAAGCGACCGACCTGGGAAAGATCGTCATCGACGGCCTCGTGGGTACGCACCTCGACTTCATGGAGCCGAGCTTTACCGCCAAAATGGAAGAAGACCTCGACGACGTCGAGCACGGGCGGCTGGAGCGTGTGGAGCTACTTGGCCGCTTTTACAAGCGGTTCCGCGAAGTTCTCGACGGCGTCAAGAAAGAGAAACGCTGGACGCCCGAGCCGGAGCCGACCGAGCTCAAGTGCGACGAGTGCGGCTCGCAGCTGAACAAGCGCTGGAGCAAGAACGGCTGGTTCCTCGGCTGCTCGGCGTACCCCAAGTGCAAGTTCACCAAGGACCTGGGCAAGGACGGCAACACGCCGGCGGTCGTGAAGCTCACCGACATCGCGTGCGACAAGTGCACCAAGCCTATGGTCATCAAGACCGGCCGCTACGGTGAGTTCCTGTCCTGCAGCGGTTACCCGACTTGCAAGAACACTCGGCCCATTCCCCTCGGGGTTCCTTGTCCGAAGTGCGCGGGCGACCTGGTGGAAGTGCGTTCCAAGAAGCGGGGCTCACGCTCCTTCTACGGGTGCGCCAACTATCCGACCTGCGACTTCAAGTTGTGGCAGAAGCCCGTGCAGGAGCCTTGCCCGCTCTGCAAGAATCCGTTTCTCGTGATGGCCGGTGGTGCCAAAAATCCGAAGCTCATCTGCGGCCGAGGTAAGGAGTGCGGCTACTCGCGACCCGTCGAGGAGCAAGAGATCGGCGCCGATGGCACCCCGATGACCGCCGTTGGCGGAACTGATGGGGCGCCGGCGAGCGGTCCCGATCAGCCCGACGAGCCGAAGCGCACGCGGTCTTCCCGCGCCGCGGCCGCTTCCGCAGGCTGAGCAATGGCCGCGGAAGTCACGCTGATCGGCGCGGGGCTGGCCGGCTCGGAAGCGGCGCTGCAGCTCGCGAGCCGCGGCGTCCGGGTGCATCTCTTCGAGCAGAAGCCCGAGCGGCGCACACCCGCCCAGGTCAGCGATAAGCTGTGCGAGCTCGTCTGCTCCAACTCGTTTCGCGGCGCCTCGCTGGCGAACGCGGTGGGCCTGCTCAAAGAAGAGATGCGGCGCCTCGGCTCCTTCGTGATGCAGGTGGCCGACCAGACGCGCGTGCCAGCCGGCGGTGCGCTGGCCGTCGACCGCGAGAAGTTCGCTGCGCGGATGACGGCGTTGCTCGAGGGCCACCCGAACATCGAGCTGCACTTCGAGCGCGTCGATCGCATTCCGAAAGAGCGACCGCTCGTCATTGCCACCGGCCCGCTCACGGGTGACGAGCTGGCAGCAGACATTGCGGCGCGCGTCGGCGCGTCGGCGCTGGCTTACTACGATGCGATTGCGCCGATCATCAGCGCCGACTCGATCGACTACTCGAAGGTCTTCTTTGCCTCCCGCTGGGACAAGGGCGAAGACGAGGAAGACCGCAACGCCTACATCAATTGCCCGCTCGACGAGGCGCAGTACCGCGCCTTCGTGCAGGCGGTGGTCGAGGCGCGCAAGGTCGAGCCCAAGGCGTTTGAGGAGCCGCGCTACTTCGAGGGCTGCCTACCCATTGAAGTGATGGCGGAACGCGGTGAGCGCACCCTGTCCTTCGGCCCCATGAAGCCCGTCGGCCTCATCGATCCCGCGACGGGCCGCAGGCCGCACGCCGTGGTGCAGCTGCGGAAAGAGGACGAGGCCGGCAGCGCCTACAATATGGTCGGCTTTCAGACGCGGATGGCGCGACCGGAGCAGGACCGCATCTTTCGCAGCATACCCGGCCTGGAAAACGCCGAGTTCTTCCGCTACGGCGCCGTGCACCGCAACACCTTTATTCACGCCCCCAGCCTGCTCGACCGCACGCTCCAGCTCCGCAGCGAGCCGGGTTTGTACTTCGCGGGCCAGATTGCAGGCACCGAGGGTTACGTCGAGAGCGCTGCGGGTGGTCTGCTGGTGAGCTTGATCGTGCTAGACCGTCTGATGGGGCGCGAGCCGCTGCTTCCGCCCAACACCACGGCTCTGGGCGGTCTGCTGACGCACCTGAGTCGCCCTTCGCCCGACTACCAGCCGTCGAACATCACCTTCTCGCACCTGCCACAATGGGAGGGGCCGCGGCTCAAAAAGCGCGCAAAGTACGAGGCGATGTCGGCGCGGGCCCTCGGCGATCTGGCGGGCTGGCTTGCCGAACGGCGTGTCGTCGGCGGCAGCGCTTACGCCGGGCCCGCTCCCGCGGGTAGCGTCGTCACTGCAGCTGGAACCGCCGGCTGATCTGAGCGCGGGTTCCGCGACCCACCCCCATAGCGGCGGTCAGATCGCAGTGTTACGTTATCAGGACTCCTACCGTGCTTTCCTCGGATGTCCTCGTCGATCTCGTTCAGGCCTACCACCCGTCGGCCGACGGCGACCTCATCAAGCGAGCCTATCGTTTTGCAGAGTGGGCGCATCGCGAGCAGATGCGCAAGAGCGGGGACCCCTACTTCGTCCATCCGGTCAGCGTTGCGGGCATCATTGCAGACCTGAGGCTGGACACGGCCAGCGTCTGTGCCGGCCTCCTGCACGACGTGCTGGAAGACAGCGGCGTCACCCGCGCCACCATCGAGGCCGAGTTCGGCGACGAGATCGCGGGCATCGTCGATGGGGTTACCAAGCTCGGCAAGTTCAACTTCATCTCGCGTGAGGACCGTCAGGCGGAGAGCTTTCGCAAGATGGTCGTCGCAATGGCGCAGGACCTGCGCGTCATTCTGGTGAAGCTGTGCGACCGCCTCGACAACATGCGCACGCTCGCGCACATGAAGCCCGACGCGCAGGAGCGGATCGCGCGCGAGACGTTGGAGATCTACGCTCCGCTGGCCGCCCGCCTCGGAATGCAGCGCGTCAAAGCCGAGCTGGAGGACCTGAGTCTCAAGCATCTGGAGCCTGACGTCTTTTCGGAAATCGAGACCAAGCTCAACAAGACCCGCAAGGAGCGCGACCGGTATACCGAGAGCGTCTGCCGCACCATCACGGCTCGACTGGCCGAGCAGGGGTACGCCGCGGAGGTATCGGGTCGTGCCAAGCACATGTACTCGGTTCATCGGAAGATGAAGGAGCAACAGTGCGACTTCGAGCAGGTCTTCGACATCATGGCCTTTCGCATCTGCGTGGAGTCCGTGGCGGACTGCTACGCGGCGCTAGGGGCGATGCACTCGCGCTGGACCCCCATCCCAGGCCGGTTCAAGGACTTCGTCGCGCTCCCCAAGCCCAACATGTACCAGTCGTTGCATACGACGGTAATTGGCCCGGGCCGGCAGCGAATCGAGATTCAGATCCGCACGCACGAGATGCACCGCGTTGCGGAGTACGGCATCGCGGCACACTGGAAGTACAAGGCACGTAGCTCCGGCGGGGTGGACCCGCGCGACGCCGAAAAGTTCGGCTGGCTGCGTGAGCTGGCGGAGTTTCAGCGCACGTTGAAGGATCCGGCGGAGTTCCTCGAGAGCGTCAAGATCGACCTTTTCCCTGATGAGGTCTACGTCTTTACACCCAAGGGTGACGTGCGGGTGCTGCCCCGCGGCTCCACACCTATCGACTTCGCGTACGCCATCCACTCCCAGGTGGGCGAGCACTGCGGCGGCGCCCGGGCCAACGGTCAGATCGTCCCGCTCCGCTACAAGCTGAAGAACGGGGACGTCATGGAAATCATGACGTCGCAGACCCAGGAGCCCAGCAAGGATTGGCTCGAGTTCTGCGTCACCACGCGAGCCCGTTCGCGCATTCGCGCCAAGCTGCGCGCCGAGCAACGTCAGAAGAGCATCAACCTTGGCAAGGAGCTGCTCGAATCGGAGATGCGCGACGCTGGGATGAGCTTCTCGCGGTTCAGCAAAAGCGAGCCCGAGGTCAAGCGCGTCTACAAGCACTTCGGACATGGCAACCTCGATGAGCTCTTGCTCGATATCGGCTACGGCAAGGTAGCGGGTGACTCCGTCGTCGACGCCATTCAGAACAAGGACGCACCGCAGAGCGAGCGGCCGCAGCAGTTCCGACCGAGTCGCATCGAGACCTTCGTGCGCAAGGTCACCGGGCGCGACACCAGTGGCATCACCGTCAACGGCATCGATGACGTGCTCGTGCGCTACGCCAAGTGTTGCAACCCCTTGCCGGGCGACTCCATCATCGGCTTCATCACCCGCGGCCGGGGGGTGACCGTCCATCGGCGCGAGTGTCAGAAGGCCTTCGACACCGATCCTGAGCGCCGTATCGACGTGCAGTGGGACTCCAAGGCCAAGGTCAATCGACCCGTCCAAATCTGCGTCACGACGGCCAACAAGCCCGGCATTCTGGCGGTCGTCAGTCAGACCTTCAGCGCGCAGAAGATCAACATCAGCGAGGCGAACTGTCGCGCCGGCGACGACGGACGCGCCCGCAACGTGTTCACCTTCCACTGCAACGACTTGAGCCAGCTGAAGAGCGTGATGAAAGCGCTGGCCAAGGTCAGCGGCGTGGTCGAGGTCTCCCGCATCTGACCCTCGAGGCGGCGACCACGAGCGCTGCGCTTCACGTCTCCTGCCGGAGGTAACCGCGCCGCACGGCCTCTTCGATGAGCTCGCGAGCGACTTCCCACAGCACGACGGAGCCTTCGCGAATGACCTGGTTCTTCTCGAGCACTTGCCGGGCGGTGATGCCGTGGCGCTGCCAGGTGGTCCCCTCGGACATGAAGTTGAGCAGCAGCGGCTGCAGCCGATCGATGGCCGCTGCAAACTTCGCATCGGCGGACTCGCGCGCTTCGAACTCGGCCCACAGCGCGCGCAGCTGTTCGCCGTCAGGGGAGGGGAGCAGCGAGAACAAGCGCTGGGCCGCGGTCAGCTCGCGCTCGCGTTGCGCCGCGTGGGCTTCGGCGCTCGCATAGAGCAGCGTGTCGCCGGCGTCGATT